>JAACEJ010000710.1 GCA_011682565.1 Actinomycetota bacterium
CGTCCTGTCTTCTGTTTGCGATGCCGGGCGCTATTTCTGGTTAGCTCGAAAAAAAAGATGATTTACAAGGTAAAATCGTAAATCGTTAATCCTTATTCTGAAATCAAAACAAAACCGGCAAAGGCGCCGAACTGTTACTATTTACGACTTGTTCTTTTCCACCGTGTACCTCAGCAATGCCAATTCCTGCGCCAAATCTTTTATCCGCCGTTCGGCATTGCTTACCTTGACGGAAAAGTACAAACTCACAAGAATGAACAGGCCAAACATAATCGGGATCATGATGGCCGGCGCATAATAAATGCCGACGATTTCAGCCATCCATTCCAGCAAACTCCGGTTGGACGAAAAAATGAGCAACAGGAGCGGAATGGCCAGCCATGCCAGGGCAAATCGTTCCGAGAGTTGACGCTTGCGCACCAGGTTGATAATGAGAAATAAAAACGCCAGGCTTATTATAATGGCGAAATAAATAACCCTGTTGCCGTAACCGGTTGTTACCGTTGACTCAGGCATACGAACCTCCTCGCCGTAATTTGGCGATAATAATTGCAAACATCACTTTGAGCATGTAGAAAAAAGTATTTGCTCCGGTAATGGATGACTGACCGAATTCCCGTTCTTTCATCTTTACCGGAATCTCGACAAGTTTGAAACCACAATCCAAAAGCTCGATCACACTGATCGGCTCCGGATATTCCTGGGGATAGTTCCGGCTGAGGAATTTAATAGCACGTTGATTGTACGCGCGAAACCCGGATGTCGGATCAGTCACCTTTTTCCCGGTATTCATCCAGATAAAAGTTGCCAGCATCCCGCCGCCGAACCGGCGCGCGAAAGAAGAAACAATCTGACTATTTTGTAAATATCTGGAGCCGATAACAAAATCAACGCCGTCTTTTAGAATCGGCTCGATGAGCAGAGGAATCTGTTCCGGCGGATGTTGGCCGTCTCCGTCCACCTGAATCGCAATATTATAATTATTTCGCTCAGCGAATAAAAACCCGGATTGCACTGCACCGCCAATGCCAAGATTCGTTGGCAGCGACAAATGGTCAATACCATTTTCCCGCAGAACACGTTCGGTTCTGTCGGTCGATTTGTCGTTGACGACGAGCACATCCACATGATCATAGGCGTCGCGCGCCGCTTTTGCAACCGAAACGACAGACTTTTCCTCATTGAAAGCAGGGACAATAACGAGGATTCTTGTAGATTTTTCAGAACTAGTCATTTGCACCGGGCTTGACCGAAAATATTTTATGGTGATACAATCCCCATTTCTTCAATCGAAATGCCAGAGCTGTTTTTAAAACGCCCAGACCGTATTTTACGCTGCGGCCAAAATTAATGGAAGAAGCCTCGGGAAAATACTTTGTCGGGCAGGAAACCTCGCCGACCGAATAGCCAAAATAAACCGTCTGTGCAATGAATTGATTATCAAACACGAAATCATCCGAGTTGTTTTCCATGGGCAAATTTTCCAGCAGCCGCCTGGAAAAAGCCCGGTAACCGGTGTGGTATTCGGAAATCTTTTGCCCGAGTAATATATTTTCAAATAAAGTCAAAAATCGATTTGAAATATACTTGTAAACCGGCATGCCGCTTTTTACGGATCCGCCGGAAATAATCCGTGACCCAAGGACAAGATCGTACTGGCCGATGGCCACGAGAGAAGCCATTGCGCCGATCAGTTTCGGTTCGTATTGGTAATCCGGGTGCAGCATAATGACGACGTCGGCATCGCGTTTCAGCGCCTCGCGGTAGCATGTTTTTTGGTTGCCGCCGTAGCCGAGATTGTGATCATGGCGAAACGTGGTAATACCCAGCTTTTTTGCAACATCAACCGTATCGTCCGTGCTTGCATCATCTACCATAATGACGTCATCGACGACGTCGAAAGGAATTTCGTC
This sequence comes from Actinomycetota bacterium, assembly GCA_011682565.1. Lineage (GTDB taxonomy): Bacteria > Zhuqueibacterota > Zhuqueibacteria > Residuimicrobiales > Krinioviventaceae > Hydrothermomicrobium. The sequence goes on from JAACEJ010000710.1 coordinate 1,914, forward strand.
GTATGTTTTTTGCAAAGTCGATGCTGCATTATATGCGGGCAACACCACCGTTACTTTTTTCCCATGGATCATAAAATATTACTCCTGGTTCATTACTTTTCTCAAGAAACTTGATTCTGCCAATAAAAATAGAACAAAATAATTAAGGACAAGATAATTACAGGCAAAACCATTTTGGGCAAAACCATTTCAAAACAAATAGTACGATTTATGCATTCTCAGTGTATTCTTCCCTTCATAGATCAAAAATCGTATATCCTTGTTCGTAAATCAATCTTTTAATTATCCAGCAGACACTCTCAAAAAACTTGAAATTTTGGGCCTGCTAAAGGTGTCATTCCCGCATGTTTTTAGCGGGAATCTATTAAAGCCTGACAAAATGGATGTCCGATAAAAACATTTCCCAAAGGGACCGGCTGGACATGACAGAATAGTGTTATGAAGTTTCTCGTATAGAATCAGGTTCGTCGCTTTTGGACGAATCTCCTGCACTCTCAAGAAACTAAAGTTACCAGACCTCAAAGGTCTCGAAGACCTTTGAGGTCTCTCCGCGGAATCAAGTTTCTCATATAAATCAGGTTCGTTGCTTTTTGACGAACCTTTGGCATTATCTAAAAATCGCAGCCCATGAAGGGGCTGCACTCCTTTCTCCGTGCCTATCCAATTTGACAAGGAGTGCAACGCCTTTATGCGTTGCCTAGTTCATCGTACAATGCCTCAAACTCCCGAACT
>JAACEJ010000711.1 GCA_011682565.1 Actinomycetota bacterium
CAAACTAAAGCCTTTAGCAAAAGCTTTACGAAATGATATGACCATTTCGGAAATCCTTCTTTGGAATGAACTAAAGCAAAAGAAAATGCCGGGGTATGATTTTGATCGTCAACGACCTATTGATAATTTCATTGTTGATTTCTACTGCAAAGACTTAATGTTGGCTATAGAAGTTGACAGGATCAGCCATGATTTTGAGGAGGTCATTGACAATGATGAAATTCGGCAAAAGAAGTTAGAAAATATGGGTGTTCGTTTTCTGCGGTTTGATGATCGGGAAATAAGAAAAGATATGCCTAAGAACAATTGAATATTGGATAGAAGAACATGAAAAGAAAAGACCGAAATGAGAAGACCCACCCCTACACCCCTCCGGGGAGGGGGAACTCAATCCGGCAATGATATTTCAATGCGTTTTCAGCAAAAAAGATTTTCTCTTAATATGAGAAGATAATCATCCCAACACTTCAAGATATTATTTAGCCGATTTCAGAAAATGAACAAAGAATTTTTTCGCAAAATGGTTATTATACCAACAATGGCCCTGAATTATAATTGGCATTATTGATATAGATTTCGAGACAACTTTGTCACATCACCCAAACTCAACACATTACACGCTTTAGGTACGTCCCTACTTTACGGCACCCTGTGTCCCAGCGCTGCCACATAGATTTCAAACCATTCTTCGGTGGACAGAGAGACGTCGAAAGCCTTTAATGCTTCGAGGACACGTTCAATTTTTCCGGTACCGAGAACAGGAATAATGCCGGCTGGATGTTTCAGCAGCCAGGCATAAATCAAAGTACTGAGGCCGGCTATTTCTTTTTGTTGCATCAATGCGATGAGCGTTTTATGAATCCGGTAACTTTTTTCATCATTGGGATGAAGTAATTTACCCTGTGCCAACGGCGACCATGCCATGGGATGAATACCTTTTTGCAGGAAATAAGCCATGTTCCCGTTTTGGAAGTGTTCTAACTGCCAGGGTGAAATTTCCACCTGGTTGGTTACCAGCGGAAACCGGAGATGCGCTTGCAGCATATCAAAATCGAAAGGTGTAAAGTTGGAAACGCCAAAATGCAGTACTTTTCCCGACCGGTGTAAATCTTCAAAAGCACGGGCTGTTTCCCGGGGGTTCATCAGCGGGTCGGGGCGGTGAATAAGCAGCAGATCAAGGTAATCGGTATGAAAATTTCTCAACGACTGTTCCACACTGTTGACAATGTGTTGGTATCCCGTATCATAATGATTAACTTTTCTTTCAGGAAATTTCCGTGAAACCGGTTTAATCCCACATTTGGTAACTAACTGCATCTTTTGCCTCAAAGCCGGTTTACGTTTCAGCGCTTCACCAAACATGGCTTCGCAGGAATAATCTCCGTAAATATCAGCATGATCGAAGGTTGTAATACCGAGGGATAGTGCCTTTCCTATAAAATTGAGCAGTTCACCTGTGGACATTTTCCATTCTTTCAGCCGCCAGAAACCCAGAGCAAAGCGAGAGACTTCCAGCGTGGGAGAAAGTTTTATTTTTTCCATTTTTTAAAGCTTAGCTTTTGCAAAAATAGGAGTTTATTGACAAGCGCTGACGTACGATTTGTGTACACATTATCGGTTAAATAATTTTTTGACGTGCTGCGAAAAGCATAGTAGTGGATTTCTAATCAAATTTTTCTGATTTTATCTGAATTATTAATTAATGCCGCTACTTTCCCCTCCAATGGAGGGGAACTCAATCCGGCAATGGTATTTCAATACGTTTTCAGTAAAAAAGATGTAACTATTCTGCCGTCTATAGTTTAGATAGACAGGCTCATTATCAACATGTTAACGAGATTTTGTTAATTTTCAACACGAAAATGTTGAAGAATCATAATTTTCACGCATTCAAATGAATACCTGCTTTACGTATAAATAATAAGAAAATAGTTATCAGGTTTTTATTTTTGCCACATTATCACTGAATTAACATCTGACACCACAGTATAACGACATACGTTATACTTACAAAACTCCAAGCCATACAAAACCGTAAGGTTCCAGAATAAAAGTCTGGCTCTTTTCGCTATAAGTAAAGCCGTTGAGATTCAATACAAAAACATGATTATCGGGCAGCGGGTGTTTAACTTCCACCGTTTTACCGGAAAGGTTGTTCAACATTAGAATATTTTCACCGGAGGTGGAGCGCATATAAGCCAGCACCTGCTCCAGTGGCCTACCATCGGCATCCTGTGCATCTATAAATTTTGTAGTGCCCCGGCCGAAAGCGGGATGCTCTTTCCGGATGTTTAGCAACGACTTAATCATCTGATAAATACGAGAATGGAAGTTTTCAGGATCTTTTAAGTCAGTTTCTAATTTTTTCCAGTCAATACGCCCGCGCACCAGAAAACGGGTGTCATCTTTGCCGGTCAGTTTAATTTGTTCGTGGTAGTACTCCTCGTCGTTAGGCTTACCAAACTCATCGCCGTAATAAACCACCGGACTACCGGTAATGGTAAGCATAAGAGAATAAGCCAGTCCGATTTTCCGGATATCCTGCTGAAAAAGCTCCGACAACCGCGCCGAAATACCTTCGCCCACGCGAAAATCCCATTTGGGTCTGTGGCAATAGTTTTCGTGAATATATTTCCGGTC
>JAACEJ010000712.1 GCA_011682565.1 Actinomycetota bacterium
CTTTTGTTCGCTGCACAGGACAAGAGTAGCAGAGCGAGAACAAGAGCGATGATCTGTTGTGTGCGAGCCATTTGTTGCTCCAAATTATATCTATTTAAAGCCTGTAACTGTAATTATAAGAATATTTAGATTGGGAAGCAAGGGAATTAGAAAAAAAGACGTAACACACTTGTGGCTGATCAGGAAAGCAATCTGAGATTAAGGTTTTATCCTGCATCAGGATGAGCAAAAGGGACATTGTGTGCAAACTCGTCATAACGCGCCATGAGGTAAAGCGTGTCGGACAAGCGATTAAGGTAAGGTAATAAGACAGAATTTTGAAGCGGTTCCAGCGTATTCAACTGCGTAATCCGTCGCTCCGCTCGCCGCAACACAGCTCTGGCGACATCGAGATAAGCAGAAACAACAGTTTCTCCATAAATGACAAATTTGCGTGGAAGTTTGATTTTGCTCTCGATGTTTGTCGAAAACGCCTCAAGATAAGCAAGGTCGTCCTGTCCGAGTTTTTTTCGCAGCAAGTGCAATGATTCCGCAGGGCAGGCCAGTTCAGCGTTAACCAAATAAATATGATTTTGAATTTCCCAACATGCTTCTTTCACATCCTGCAAGTCAGTCTGTGCCCGAACAAGACCAAGAAAAGCAGATGCCTCATCCAATGTTCCGTAAGCCTCGGGTCTGAGATCGTATTTTCCTACCCGGCTGCTATTTAAAAGACTCGTTTTGCCCTTGTCGCCGGTTTTAGTTGTGATTGAAAATTGTTTATCCTTATCGGCCATTTTTTACCTTTCTCAGATATGTGACCCATTTTTATAAACCTGCCGCACTTGTCTGACTGATTATTTGATTTTACCGACACATATATTTCGCAGCGCAGCAGTCGTTTTCCACGAAGCAATGCCGAATGGTTGAGATAATTCTACTTCAGACCGGATTGATAATTTCCTGCCCTCGATCGGCAAGTCCACCATTTTCTGTCCATCGATCCACGCCTGAATTAGTTTTTTTGTCACGCGCAACCTGATTTTATACCAGCGATTATGGCTGAATTTTTTCAATCTGCCCGTTTCATTTTCAGAAGCGTCCAGGCCGTCGATACTGCTCAGGCCGACAACCGTGCCGCCCCATCCGCCGACGATCAGCGTACAAGAATTTTTGCCCACGGGAAAAGTCATGCCGCAGAAAAAATCATCACCGTCAATTTTCTCGGCTTCCAAGGTAACCTCGTAGTTAATTTCCGGAAAATCTTTTTTCAGAGTAATGCCGGTGCATCCGTCTCCCATGCCCAACACAATCGTACCTTTTTCAACAGTTACACCCCCTTGCGTACCAAAATCGGTAATCTCCCATCCATCGAGTGTCTTTCCATTGAAAAGTGAAACAAAACCGGAATCACACCCCCCTGTTGATTTTTGTTCATGACTTTGCGCACTTGAAAAAGCAAGAAAAAGTGTGCAAAAAAGCATGACAAGAAAAAGTTTTGTTCCGATCATTTTATCACTCCTTAATTTTTCTTTTAGATTTTGGCAGCATTAAAACAAACGGGATACCTCCGAAAGCAGTGATTGCCGTTATTTTAAATGTGCTTTCCAGTCCGATTCGATCCGCGATGATGCCAATCGGAAGAAGAGTCAGAGAACTGAGTAAAAAGCTGATGGTCATATAAATGCCGTTGGTCGGTGCCGGCCTTTCAAAGCCTATTTCCTGGACGAGAGCAAGAAGAACCGGGCTGTTGGCAAACAGAAAAAATCCCAGCAACAATAAAATCGGCAGCGCCCAAAAGCCGTCAACAGTAATGAACAGCCACATTAAAACAGGCGTAACAGCGGTAAGGAGGAGAAAAAACGGCAAAAGGTTACGAAGGGTTTCGCCCACGCGCGATCGTTGCTCCTCTCTTTTAAAATCCTGTTTGATATCGATATTTCTGAACTTAAAAAAGAGAAGGATCGAAGCCGTAATACCGAAAGGAATGAGTTTGTATGTTCCTTCCAGCTTCCATAAAGAAACTGCACCCAAAATAATAAGCGGACCGACTGTACGCGCGAGTTCACCGCCGAGCATATAAATACTCATTCCCATGCCCACGCGCTGTCGTCCCGCAACGTGTTTGATCATCACCGGCCCCGGCACATGAAAAAGGGCAGTGCCGATGCCCGCAACAAATAGCAAAATAGCAATGATAACATAATTGGGTGCACATCCCAGCAAGCTCATCGACACTGTCGTCAGGGCAGGAGCAATGATTAAAAAATATCGTACCGAAACCCTGTCGGCAATAATGCCGACGAACGGATTCATAAGAGAGGGAAGCCTTTGAAAAAGCCTGAGCAGCCCGACGAGTGAACAAGAAAGATTGAATTTACGAATGAGCAGCGGCAGGATTGGCGCCAAAAAAGAAGAATAGATGTCATGTGTCAAATGTGCAAAGGATATGGTAATGACGTCGAGCTTTTGGAACTTTTCATCTTTCACAAAATTGGTCCTATTTTCCAACTTTTTTATGGGTCTATATCAAATCGAGTGGGTAAAAATAGTACGTTGCCACTTTGTGTTGTTAAATTTAAAGACAAAATGATTCTATAGAATTTAAATTTCTTATGCAAAACCCAACAGCCTCTGTGATCGGTTACAGAGGGATGAATA
>JAACEJ010000713.1 GCA_011682565.1 Actinomycetota bacterium
CTGATCGGATGTTTGCTTCTTTTGTTGATACACATCGGCAAAAATTTGTCCTGTGCGCGTAAATTCAGAAGGATCTTCCGTACCCCACAATGGAATCTGATAAACGTTTTTTATGTTTTGAGGCAATGCATATTTCTTGCTCCATTTGGGTTCTCCCGTAATTGCAAAAATTTCAAAATCTACGTTTTCAAGTCCCTGGGTCATATTATGGCACCAGGTACTCACTCCGCCGTTGGCAAAAGGATAGGTACCTTCGGTTGCCAGTAAAACGGATATTCTTTCATTTTTCATTTTATGCAAATTCTATTTGCTGTGTTAATGTGTTCTGAGAAGGTGCATACATTTTCAGGTTTTTCAGAACCAGATATTTTGCATACAGGTTGCGATACGTATTAAGAAAAAGTTTTTCTCTGTGCCGGGTTGCCACTATTTGTTTACCGCATTGTGAGAGCGAATTCCACAACGTTTCATTCGTGCACAGCTTTTGAATGGACTGGCTGACACGCAGCGCATCTCCTGCGGGAGCAAGTATTCCTGCAGCACAGTTCGTTTCCGGCATTGGCTGAAGTAATTCCCTGCACCCGCCGACATCGGTGGCTACAACAGGGATGCCGGCTGCCATTGCTTCTATCAGTGCAAAAGGTTGTCCCTCGCTTTGACTTGTGAGCACAGCCACATCGAGGATTTCATAATAATCCATGGGATCGACATCCCCGGTGAAATGTAATTCAGACAAATTTAGTGAGGAGGCCAGTTTACGGCATTCTTTAAAATATTTTACGTCCTGGTCTGTCGGGCCGATAACATAAAATTGACTTTTTGGCAGCCGCTCTTTAAAAAGTGCACATGCTTTAATAAATGTTTTGATATCTTTGATAGAAGTTACGCGTCCGACAAGACCGATGTTTATTGTTTCATTTTCATAGAATTTCTTGTTGATATGCCGAAACGGCAACATGTCGATGGCATTGGGAATAACCTGACATTTGCTTGCCGATGCTCCCTGCGAAATTTGCATGTCTCTGTTTTTTGTGCAAACCGTTGTTATCCGGTCTGCCGCCTCGTACGCAGTGCGGGCAAAGAGTTTGAATCTGAACAGCCAGTCCTCCCACGAGCGCCCAAGTTTAAGCCGGCCGTCTTTTGTGTGAATAATTTTAAACCCGCATTCCAGTTCATCGACACCAAGCTCTATCTCATGCCAGTAAATTCCATGCTCGGTTAAGATCATCGGACTGTTTGCCATTTGCTTTTTTCTGGTTGCAATCAATCCTGCAAAACCGGTGGATAAGGCATGGTACACTTTGGCTTCGGGAATACGGCTTAAAAGAGCATCCAGGTGAATGCTGTCTTTGCGGATATTCAAGGGAATATTTTCCAGGTGCACAAGATTTTGCGGCATGATGAATTTAGGCATACCGACTTTTTCCGAGTTTGAGAAATGCACCAGGCCGAATTTAAATTCCGGTAAACCGGAAATTAACGAGTGCACCCAGGTTGAAACACCGCCCGTGACGTAGGGATAGGTCCCCTCTAAAAGAAGACAGATATCGATCATAGTATTTTCCCGCTGGTTTTGAGTCGTTGCAACAGTAGGCTGTTATCCACCATACGCTTTGGCTTTTGCAAATACTATTCCAGCATAAATTTACAAGGTATGCCGGGTAAAACGTATCCGGGGAAAATAAGACTTGCAGGTGTAGCTTGTTAATTATTAACTGATTATGGCCATGCAGGAATGCCGAAGCGGAGAGCAGCTTTTACAGGTATGTTTTTTATAAAGTGAAAAGTGTGGCATAAGGTGGGAAATGAGTAGAAAAACGGATTTGATACAAAAAATTATAAAAAGAATAAAAGCTGATGCCGTAACATCAAAAGAGTAAATAACTAAGCGCGACAGGGATTCCCTGTTTTATTTCAAGTCTAAATATGCAATGACCAGTGAACGCCACATGGCAACAGGAAGAGCAATTGTGAATTATGAATGTTAAATGATGAATACTTGCCAACCCCTACAAATTGTTTTTCTCTGATCATTCATCATTCTCAATTCAAAATTAATAATTGCTCTACTGTCTCAATCCTACCGTCGTGATGAGGTCGATTCCCACAAAACAATGTTGAATGATGAATGTTGAATTGTTTCCACATCTGTCAAAGTTGCTCTCGTTCTAATTATTCATCATTCTCAATTCAGCATTAATAATTGCTCTACTGTCGCAATCCCACCGTCGTGATTAGGTCAATTCCCACGGAACAACATCCAGGGAACAGCTCCGGCTTCTGCCTCAGCGGTGTCGCAATCCCACCGTCGTGATTAGGTCAATTCCCACTGCCGCCTTTCCAAATAGCTGTTATTCTGGATGATACAAGGGCAAATACCGTAACCCCCAAAAAACGCAACATATTTGAGCATATTTCCTCCTTTCATGTTAATAATTGGCGTCGATTATTTAATAAAAATCAGACTATTATCAACGATTCCGTAACCACCCCGGTAAAAAGGTTGAAAATGTTTGGCATATCATTTGCATACCGAATTGGCGTTATAAATATATTTAGCTTTGGCAATCTCTCCTAATTAACATATTTTCAAGCACATATTAACGCTGCTGCCATCCCGCCGTCATTTCAGGTCGAAT
>JAACEJ010000714.1 GCA_011682565.1 Actinomycetota bacterium
CCGGTTGGCGGACGCACGAGCTTTGCCTTTTTCCAGTTCGAGTCATCAAAACCCGGGCGGCTCCAGCCGTCCATTTCCAGGCGCGCGTCGTAAATCTCGCCGGTAAAAATGGCGTCGTGCAGTAACGGTCCGGTGGAGACGCGCCATGAAGTGTCGCTGATTATTCTTTTAATCGTTCCGTCCGTGTAATGGATTTCCATTTGCAGAATGAGCCGTGGGATATCGTACCACATCCATCCCTCTGCGGTGCGGTCGCGCTGGTTGTACCAGCCGTTGCCGAGGATCATGCCGGCCGTATTTTCGTCTGCATTCAGATATTTGGTAACGTCAAAAGTGTTGTACAAAACACGTGTGGTGGATTGGTCGTCATAAGGATAAGGCATGTGGCGCAGGTTCCTGCGGTCGTAATTTGTCGGACTCGGCGCCAAAACATCATCACCAACCTTTTTGCCGTTTAGATAAAGTTCATAATATCCCAATCCGCTCACATAAACCCGCGCAGATTGCACTGTTTTTTTCAGCTTGAATTGTTTACGAAAATACGGGGCCGGGTCGGTTAGCGTAGAGCCGGGGTTTTTGTCTTCGGAAACGCCAATCCACTGTGCTTGCCAGTCCTGCGGTTTCAACAACCCCATTTCCCACCTGGCCGGTTGACTCCACTTCGACGCTTGATTGTTTGTATCCCACACGCGCACCTTCCAGTAAACCCGCATCCGCGATGACATTTTCTCCCCCGCATAAGGTATGAGCACGGATTGTTCGGAATTCACTTTGCCGCTGTCCCATAAATCGCCGATGCCGGATTTGAGCTTTTCTTCTGAATGTGCCGCTAAAATCTGATACGCACTTTGCTGCTGATTCTCTCCATTTGCAGCAAAATTCCAACTGAGGCGGGGCTGCATAACGTCAATTCCGAGAGGATTTTTTAAAAACTCACAGCGCAAACTAATTGGCGATAATTGCATTTCTTTTTCCTTTAATGACTTTTGGCAATTTACAGCTAAAATGCCAAGGATGATTGAAAAAACCCTAATGTACTTTATCATTGTCTTTTTCCTTTTTAAAATCATTCTCCGGTTGTTGGAGTGGTTCGGGAAACGTGTGTCGATTCGACATCCGGTACCCTTCGGGCAACCGGAGTCTATTTATTTCCATCTCAAGTGCACAGACTGTGAAAACCATTATTTCTTGTGCTTTTTGTCATTGCGAGCGAAGCAATCTCGTAACCTGCTGATATTTAGGGGCTTGCTTCGTCGCGCCGCTAAGGCGGCACTCCTCGCAATGACATAATTTTCACTGTTTTCACACAGTTTGGCAACTTGGGGCGGAGGGAAAACGTACGTGCGTAAATTTTGCCATAGTAATGCTTTTAATTTAAGCAAAAAATATTAAATTTCATTAAAAAATCTGTCCCATAAATAAAGTTGTGAATAATTGGAACCCAACTGGAGTGGAAACATGAAAAAACACTTTTTGAAAAGCTGTAGCAAATTAGTTCTACTATCTGCACTTTTCTTCGCTTTCATTTTCAATGGGTGCTCAAAAAAGATTCAACTTTTAAATGACGGCGTCAGCGCTTACCGAATTTACCTTGCTGACGATGCGCCGCCCGCCGAAAGATACGCGGCCCGGGAACTGCAAAAGACCCTTTTTGAAATGAGCGGCTGCGAACTGCCGCTGACAGATGCGAAAAACCCGAAAACCAAAACCATTTATATCGGTTTCGACGGCGCGCCGACGTCACTTGTTTCCGATCTCAACGTTGCCCAATTTGGCGACGAAGAATACATCATCCGCACAAAAAGCAACAATCTTCTCATTGCCGGAGGCCAGCCCAGGGGTACGCTTTACGGCGTTATGGGTTTTTTGTCGGATCACCTCGGCTGCCGCTGGTATACCCGGGACGTTGTGAAAATTCCCCGTAAAAAATCAGTCACTATTGCAGGTATTGAAGACCGGCAGAAACCGGGCTTTGAATACCGGGAAGCTTGGTATCGCGAAGCCTATAATGCGGACTGGGCGGTTCATAATCGCCTGAATCCAAGCACTGTCCCTATCCCGGATTCCCTCGGCGGCAGCTATAAAATCTATCCCTTTGTGCACACGTTTTATCGGCTTGTGCCGCCGGAAAAATATTTCAAAACCCATCCCGAATATTTCTCCATGATCAAGGGAAAGCGACAGGGATACGAAGCGCAACTGTGCCTGACGAATCCGGATGTGGTGAAAATTGCAACGCAAACTGTTTTTCGCTGGATTAAAGAACATCCCGACGCCGACGTTTTTTCAATAGATCAAAACGACGGCTACGGCTGGTGTGAATGCCCAACCTGTTCCGCGCTGGATGAGGCTGAGGGCAGCCATTCGGCCACTGTTCTCAATTTTGTCAATCAAATTGCCGACTCTGTGGCGCAAGTTTACCCAAAGGTCAAATTGCAAACACTAGCCTACGCCTATACCGAAATCCCGCCCAGGACAATCCGGCCGCGCCCCAACGTCACAATTCGTATGTGTCATTATGAATATTGCTGCGCCCATTGGATGGAAGGCTGCAAGCAGCATCTTCCGTTTATTGAACGCCTGAATGCCTGGCGCAAGATCGCCCCGCGTATCACCATCTGGGATTATTTTACGGA
>JAACEJ010000117.1 GCA_011682565.1 Actinomycetota bacterium
GTCGAAGAAACGCCGAAAAAAACAGTCTTTTTCAGTTGTTGTTTCCTTAAATCTTGTAAAAGCAATTTGAATGGCGCGATCCCAAGACCACCGGCCACAATAATGATTTCTTCCAGGTGAAGCGCGTGATTAAAGGTGTTGCCGAGGGGACCGACAAGATTGAGTTTGGCGCGATTTTTATTTTTTTTAAGCACCTGCGTTCCGCGGCCAACGGCGTTGAAAAGAATTTCAAAAATACCGCTTTCCGGATTTGTACTGTGAATGCTGAAAGGCCGCCGCCAAAAAATTGTTGCCCCTTGTGCAATTTGTATATTCACAAATTGCCCGGCATGAGATGTTTGCGCAATGTGTGGTTCATAAAGGCGCATTCGACAAGTGTTTTCAGCCACTGTTTCGAGATGCTCGACCGTCGCTTCCGTCAAGATTATTTTGCCAGGCAAATTAAAAACCTCCATTCGGGCCGGGCTTGGTTTCCCCTTGTTGTTCTTTTGGCTTATCTGTTTTATTTGTTGAATCCGCTTTGGTTTTTTGTGCGTTTTTGCTTTCCGGAGTCTTGGAATTCTGTTTTTCGTTTTTCGAATTCAAAGGCGGCTGTGCCGGCTGTGGATTTTTATTTTTTACAGCCGTGCTTCCGGCGTCAGTTTGTTTTTCGGTTGGTGTTGTCTTTACTTGCGGCTCTTGCTCTTTCTGTTGTCTGACTGTTTTGCCTGCCTTACCTACAGGTGGCTGCGGCGCCTGCTTGGCAGCGGCTTCTTTTTCCCCCTCTCTCTGCGTTTGAAGCGTTGGTTTGCCTTGTCCGGCATTTTTTCCTGTCGGCGGTTGTGCTTGTTTTGCATTTTGAGGAACGTTTGCCCCAGCAGGAACTGCACCTGCTTTTTGTTGTTCTTTGCCCGTCTGAACGATTTGTTTGCCTGTATTCGCAAGTGTGTCGGCTTTTACACCTGCAGCCGTTGAATCTTTTGGCGATTTTGTCTTTGCAAGCGAGTCCGCTTTGGCTGCTGCAATTTTAGCCAGCGAATCGGCAACGGCTTTTTTCCTCGCTTCTTTCTGCTTTAATACTTTTTCCACTGCCGCCAGTTCCGGCTGCACTTTTTTGGTAAATGGCGAGTCAGGGTATTTTTCAACCAGAATCTGGTATTCGTCCTTTGCCTGATCAGGATCGTATAAAGTGCGCGCATAATGCCAGCCTTTGGCGTAAATTGCTTTTGGAGCATATTCCGATTCCGGATAATGCTCGATAATCCTGTCATAAAGATATAGAGCTTTTTCTACATTGTGGTTTTCAAAATAGGCATTTTCAGCTTCTTCGTAAATGACTTTGGCGGAATCCACCTGGTTTTGCACCACGGGTAGTCCCAACATTTTTCGCGCGCCGTCTGCATGCTGGGATTCCGGATAATTTTCTATCAAGCGATTTAAAACAGAATCGGCCCGGGACGTATCCTCTTTCACGCTCATATAAATATAACCCAGCGAATACAGCGCGCGAATTGTCGAAGAACTGTCATTACCGTCATTAATGACTTGGTTATATTCTACAATTGCAGAATCGACTTTATTGAAATTGAAAAACAAGAGCTCGGCAAGTGCAATTTTCTTTTGAGCGAGTTGAACCTTTTTGTCTTTTTCCTCTTTTTCTTTTTTGGCTGCAAGGGCCGCACTGTCCAGCACTGTTGTAGTTTTTCCTGTTGCAATAGAATCCGCAGCACTGACCGCAGCCAGTTGCTTTTCACTGAGAAGCGTAACGCGTTGTTTGTCAACCTCAGTCAACACTGTAAGTGTTTTCGGCGGCGGACGATCCCTGCCCGAATAGTTTACCCACATTCCGTCAGCACCGAGATTGATGGGCGCATCGTCTTTCTCGTTTCTTTGTCCTTTTTTCTTGCCATCCTTTCCGGATGATGTCGAATCCGTTGCGATTTCCCGACCTTCCAGTTTTGCAATTGTTTCCTCGAGTTCAAGTAACTGCTTGATGTTTCCCGAGCGTTTTTTGGCAACCGGTACGATTGGAGAACTGGCGGATTCACTTCTCACAAGATCATAATCTTCTTTGGCTTTTCGATAATTACGATTGGTGTATTCCTCTATTTCGCCAAGGGAAAAATAACTTCTTGCGGCCGCATCCGTTCGCTTGTGTTCCTCGACGATATTGTTGTACCATTTGACTGCATCTGCCAGATCGCCGTTTAGACGAAGATTATTGGCCAGTGCAAGTTTGATTCGTGGAATCCGTTTTTCGTTGTATTCTTTGGAAAGAAGCCTGGAGAAGGTGCGGATTGCCTGCTTGTAATCTTTGCGTTGACTTTGCGCTTCGCCCAGTTTAAAAGTTGCTTGTGATTTAAAATCTTCATTGGGACTGACTTTGACTGCTTTTGATAAAACTTTTGGCGCCTCGTCATAATTTTTTAAATTGAGATAGCACTCTCCCAAGCGAAAAAGAGACATGGCCCGAATCAGTTTATCGCTCGAGTTTTTTGCCGTGCTTTTGTAATGCTCGGCTGCACGTTCATATTCCTCGCGCTCAAAATACAGTCCCCCCAATTCATATTCAGCTTCCTCACGATATTGTTTATCGAATTTTTTATCGATTGAAATTTCTCTAAATCTGCGTTCCGCTTCCTGATATTCACGAAGCCCCAGAAAAGTTTTGGCCATCAATAATTTTGCCTTGGGGACGAACTTGCTTTTGGGATAGAGTTCAGTGAGTTCTTCAAATTTCCGCTGAGCTTTTTTATATTCACGACGGTAATAAAAACATTCTCCGAGAAGCATGAGGGCGTCGTCAACGTATTTGCTTTTCGGATAAAACTCCAGGACGCGGGAAGCTTTTTCAATCGCATGTTGGTATTTTTGCATTTCCGAACTGGATGCACGATTGCGATCACTGGCCGTTGCATAGCCGCTGCGTTTTAATCTTGCTTTTTCATCTTCAGATAGCTCGACAACCTGTGTGCGGAGACGTTTTTTGCGATCTTTTTCCGCGTCTTTATAAAATTTCTTTGCGTTATAAAATGTATTATAGTAAGCGCAGCCCGAAAACAGAACCAGCGTTATGAGAAAAAATATTTTTAAAAAGGGATTTTTCATTGCATTACTAACGAAATGCCAAATAAATATGTTCCGCCTATTATTAGAAATCCTTTGTATTTTTCATTCGTTTTTTACACCACAATAAATTGTGGTGTTGGTTTGATAGCTTTTGCAAGCCCGGGATTATTTCAAACGATTCAACGCTTCCAGACGATTCTGCGCTCGTTTTTTGTATTCCAGCGATCCTTTGTGGTACGGATTGATCTTTAGTGCTTTATTCCATTCAACAATGGCCAATTGGTATTTCTCTTCTGTATAGAAACGAATGCCGCGATTGAAAAAATCATCCACTCTGTCGTTCAGTTTGGATTGACACAGCTTGCGGTAATCCTGCGCGTCCTGGTTGGTTGGATCATTTTTTAAAATCTGATTAAACGCTTCGAGGGCATCCAGATAGTGTCCGCTCAAATATTGAGATTTTGCCTTCTCAATGAGCTGGCTTGAATTCAACCTGGTGACGGTTTGATTTTTCAGGTCTTTCGCTTCTTTTAAATTTGGATTTACACTCAAGGCGGAATCAAGAATAGCAACAGCGTGCTCCAAATTTCCTGCGGCAATTTCCTGCTTGGCGCGGTCAACATACGCGTTTGTTTTGCCGTGCGACGCTTTAGAGATGAGCCGCAAGTAGCGTCTTGCACCACTGTGCCCGGGTTCGATTGCCAGGACGGCCCGAAAGAATTTTGCAGCAGTTTTATAATTCCGATTTCTGTACTCTCGCTCCCCGTATCGATATTTATTTTTAATGTATGCATTAATTCGTTTGTTGAGAGCATTTAGTTTTTGCGTTACCAGCGGATCACCGGGTTCAATTTTTAGCGCTTTTTGATATCTGATTTGTGCGCTTTTCAGGGAACCTCTTCTTTCGAATCGCTCGCCATCCGCCAACAGCGTTTCGATTTGAGACTGGTTTTGTTTTCTTGCCTTCTCTATGCGGTCGAGGTACTTTTGTGCATCGTTATATTGGGGGACAATATCCAGAGCAGCGCGAAATTCTTCTTCCGCTTTATCATAATTTCGTTGACTGAGATAGCCAAGTCCGGTGTAATAATGTTCTTCTGCCTCTTTGGTGTAAATTCCACGGATCTTTTTCAGATATTCCTGCGAACCCTTGTGCTCCGGGCGTACCAAGGCAATGGCAGAAAATATATTTTTCGCAAATTCAATTTTGCCGTCATTGAAATATTTTACTCCAACCTGAAAATATTTTTCCGCGTGGACATTTACTTCGTTACGGATTCTTTTAATGGCAATTTTTGCGCGTACATTATCCGGATCAAGTTTGAGTACTTGCAGGTACTCGCTGGCGGCGTTAATAAACCATCGTTTCTGTTCGCTTTCTTTTCCCATTTGCAGCAAAGAATCAACCGCGTCATCTTCGGCTTTTACGACCGGGAAAACCGTCGCTACCAGTTCTGATGCTCGTTTGTTTTTCGGATCGAGCGAGAGTGCTTTTTCACCCTCGAACAACGCGCCGCGCTTATCACCGGCATTCAACAACTTTCTCGCTCGCTCTACATTCTGCTGTGCGAGCCGGTCGGGTTCCGTACCAATACGTATTGTTGCCGAGAATGCGACTCGCTTCAATTCAGTGTCATAAGCCTGTCATAAGCCATATTGAATACAAGGTTACTGATCTTCAGGCCCGCGCCAAACGCAAACGACAGAGAATCGGCATCGTAATATTCGGCACCGGCAAAGAGATTAAAATGCTCGGAAGCCAAAACCGAAATACCATAGTGGGAGGTGTCTTTGTCACGATGGAAGTGATGGGCATAAGTAATTTTGGGCCCGAATTTTGAGATCGAGTAAGAGGCGCCAAGGCGAATCTGGTGATCATAATCCGAAACGACGAGTGGAATGTTTTGCACGCAAAGTCCAATGGCCAGACGATCGGCGATAAAGCGCGAGGAAAGAATGCCACCGGCTTTGTTTATTGCCGCGACAGGGCTGCTTTCAGGTTTAAAAAGAAAACCGACTCCAACGGTAGTCCATCCTTCGTCACGAAGCGAAAGTCCGCTTAGAGAGACACCGGTTTGAAAATGACGTCCCAGCCGAAAACCCATGCCAAAACTTGCTATTTTAATAGCGTCTTTTGTTTGATCGGTTTTTGCAAAGTTAACGGCAAAGGCACCGCGCATGGGAAGATATTGAGCATAGCCCACATAATTCATCAGAAAAGGATCATGAACTGCAACCATCCCCTGGCTGGAGCGGAGAGCAGCTAACGAAGCAGGATTCCAATAGAGCGCGGATGGATCATAAACATCGACGACACCCGATTGCCCCAATCCAAGAGATTTGGGGCCGGGCGCAAATTCAAGAAGACGTCTTTGTGAAAATGCCGACAGGCTGGGAAGTAGAAAGAGAAGCAGAGCAAGTATGTGTGTCCTTTTTGTCAAGTCAGGTTCTCCGATTCAAACTACATGATGATAGCATGATCATAATCGACTTCAAGAACTTCGAGGGGTTGACTTCTTCCCTTAATCCAAACGGGATTGAGCCGGATTGTGGGGTAATCACCGCTCAATTTGTCAACCATTTCGATCGGCGCAATGATTTGGTCGGGTTTTGCAATGGCGCACAGCCGTGCTGACAAGTTGACGACATCGCCGATGACGGTATAATCGAGACGGCTTTTAGAACCCATGTTTCCCATGACGACGTCACCAATGTTTACTCCACAGCCCACGCGCAGGACGACCTCTCCTCGCTGGCTGCGCCGTTTGTTCAATTCACGGATCGATCTTTGAATTTCTACGGCCGTGTGAATAGCCCGGTCTGCCTGGTCTTCTCCGAGAAATATGGCCATGACCTGGTCGCCGATGAATTTGTCCACGATGCCGTCATTTTCTTCAACAATTCGTGCCTGGAGGTCGAGATAAATATTGATCAGCTTGACGATTTCACCGGCGCCGAGCTGCTCGGTCAGGGCGGAAAAACTGCGTATATCGGAGAAAAGCAGGGTTACAACCCGGTTTTCTCCTTCCGGCTGCAAATTCTCCAACTGGGATTTTTCTTTAATCATTTCCACTGTGAGTTTGGATACAAATTTTTGCATCTGCATCTTTTCCCGCAGATGAATGGTCATGATGTTGAACTCTTTGGCCAGACGGCCCAGTTCATCCTTGGACATAACCGGTATTTTTTCATTTAAATTGCCTTGGCTGATTCTGCGGACTCCGGCGGTCATGGCATCGATTTGTCTGGTCATTCTTCTTGCAAGATAGAAAATAATTGCGATGGCGAGAAGAGTGATCAAAATTGTTATCAGCAGAATGCTGCGTGTTGCCTGCCTGATCGGTTTCAGGATAATATTTTTGGAAAAACCAATGACCGTAACGCCTAATAAAACAGGATTGTCCGATGCTTTTCGCGCAAACAGGGGAAAGATATATTCAATGATTGTATTATTTTCCCGCACAAAGGTTTTCCCCAACCCGCGAAAAAGAAGACTGTCACTTTTCGTTACTTTTGCGTTAATGCGATCCAACTCGGTGTGAGCAATGATAATGCCGTTCCGATCAATGACGCCGGCATAAGCCAGTCCCTTAATTTTTTCACTCAAAAGTGCCAAAATTGCTTCACGGATATGTCCGACGTGGCCTGACCGGCTGTTTTCATCTGCTTCGGGATTGTTATATAAAGACAAATCCTCTTTGATTTCTTGCGAAACATGCAGCAGGGTTATTTTGCATGTTTCTGTCAAGCGATCATTGAGGAGCATTTTTCCCCTTTGCACCAGAATGAAACTGAAAATAGATGTCAGCACGATAAAAAGTAAACCGATAACAATGACCAACTTTACGCGAATCGGCAGTGCTCCGAAGCGCCATTTTACAAGGCTGCGAAATTCACCTAGCCCCTTTAGAAAATGTAATACCTTGCTGGTCATATTTTCTGGCATGATTAGACTATGAGATTTTTTTGCATAAAAAATTTTCGAGTATTACATCAGGACTAGTCAACAACTATAATTTCTTCCACCTTGATTTTATCGGAATTTGGTGCTGTTGCATTTTGTGTGTCAATTGCGGACTTTTTAAAAACAAAAAAAAGGTAGACCAGAAAGATAAGCAAAAAGACTATTCGTAAAAGCGATCCTTTTTGTGCATATCTGCTTGAGCGAAAATTTTTGAATTCTATACGTTTTGTTTTGTTATTTTCCTGTTTGTAAAACCGATAATTATACTCGAATTTTCTTGGTTTTTCAATTTTGAAAAACATGATAGATCACCCGTAAACCTTTCAATAAAGGGCATTATTTTTCAAATGAACTTAAATATAACATCTTTTTCCCAAAATTACAAGTGTTTATCGTCTGATAAAATTAGCAAGCCTTTCACACATCGTGTCTTGAATGCGGTTAACAACCCGGTGGGAGACTTTATAATTATTGATCAAAATTGAAAACACAAATTTTTCACCATCTCGACTCGTTACATAACCGGATAACGCCTTGACGAAATCCAATGTTCCCGTTTTTGCGTGCACGTTTCCCGCTGCAGCGGTACCAAGCATTCGCTGTGCCAGAGTTCCATCCACTCCGGCAACAGGTAGCGAGTCGTAAAATATTTTTGCAAAAGGATGGCGGGACATAAAAGTAAGCAGTGTGACCACACTCATCGGCGTGATAAAATCTTTGCGCGAGAGCCCGGATCCATCCTGCATGGAAATCTGCGTTGTGTCGATACCCATGCCGGTTAATATTTGGCAGACTGTTTTAGTCCCGGCAGCCGCATTGCCGACGCCGGTGCTTTCTTTGCCCAGTGTTCTAAGCAAAAGTTCCGCGTAAAGATTTTTACTTTCTTTAAGCGTAATCGTAATAATTTCCCGGAGCGGCGGGGAATTGTATTGAGCGACTCTCCTGGCTGTTTCCCGGGAATAATTGAAATCATGCAAATCGTCGATGTCTGCTGCTTCGCCATCGACTGCTATTCCACGACGTTCCAGTATTTCTTTAAAAACATGAGCAGAATATAGCGTCGGGTTTTCAACGGTAACAGTCTCCTGAACTTCTTTCTGGTCAGGAGAAATGGTCCCGCTGCAAATTATTCTATTTTCCTTGCGGATTCGATGCACATTGATCTTTGTTTTACCAACCGGTATTGTTACCAGCTTGTTTTTGATCTGCACATAATCGGTGGAAGGGATTATGGAAATTCCGGCTAAAACTCCGGCAGAATCTCCCGGTGTGATCAAAAGGTTGAGGCAGTTATCGTTGAATGAAAGCGCGGAAATTTGTGCTGCGTAACAGTCAGACTGGTAATCCCAGGCCCAGCCTGCGCCCAGGGGCTCGTCGTCGAAATAGTTGTCGTCGCCGATAATCCTGCCGAAAATTTCTTTCAAGCCTCTTTTATTCAGACTGTCGCAAAAATTTTCAAATACTGTGAGGCTGTTTCCTTTATGAAACACGGCGCTGATTGAAGGATCGCCTGTACCGGATAAAATGAGGTCGCCATTCAAAACCCCGTTTTGCTCCAAATTCCCGTTCATATAAAGATTAGTATGGAATTGATACTGCGGGCCTAATTTCAGCAAAGCGGCGGCTGTAGTGAAAAGCTTCAGGTTTGATCCCGGCACAAACGCTTTCCTTGCATTGCGAAAGTAAACGATTTCACCCGTTGCTAATGATTTTATTGCAACGCCGCACTGCGCAGTGGCGATAGACGGATCAGAAAAAATGAGGTCCAGTTCTTTTTGTAAACGTGAAATAGAATCCGATTTGGAAAACAAGTGCGGATTGTGCGAGCAACCTGTGAAAAGAATAGCGAGAATAAAAAGTTTGAGCAATTTGAAAAGGAGATTTTTCCTCATTCTGAGTTCTGTTTTGTTTAAAGTGCAGGAAGAATTGGATATTCATTTGAAAAGAAAAATATTAAATTCTTGAAAAAGAAGCAAGTTTTTTAAACTGAATTAAATCATGCGGGCAGAGATCGTCGCTAGGAGATGAAAAGGAATCAAGATTTTCCCCATGTTTTAGAGTTGCTTTTGAATCGCAAATTTTCTACTTTCTTTTCCATAAAATATCTGGCAAACGTTCTGCATTATGTACCGCCACTGGACGCAAAGCGTCCGGCAAGACATGCCGCCGGAGACCGTCGGCACGAGATGAATGAATCTGGAAAATGTTTAAAAAATACTGACAGGAGTTTTCATTGTCTGACATTGATAAAAAGTTATCGCGACTGGTTGAAATCATGTCCATTTTATTGAGCGAGAAAGGATGCCCGTGGGATCGTAAACAAACGCACAAATCTCTGCGTCAGCATCTTTTGGAAGAGGCTTATGAGGTGATTGAAGTCATTGATGAGGACAGATACGACGACTTGCCCGGTGAATTGGGTGATCTGCTGTTGCAGGTTGTTTTTCACGCGCAAATGGCGGCCGAAAAAAAACTTTTTGATATGGATGATGTTCTAAAAGCCATTAACACAAAGTTGATACGCCGGCATCCTCACGTTTTTGAACAGGTACAAAAGATTACTGCCGAAGAACAAATCGTAATGTGGGAACAAACCAAATTAAAAAATGAGGGTAAGAAATCTGCTGTGGATGGCGTCCCGCGCGAACTTCCTGCATTGCTGCGGGCATATCGCATGCAAAACAAGGCGGCAACCGTCGGTTTTGACTGGCCGGAGATTGAACCGGTGTGGGATAAGGTGCATGAAGAAATGGAGGAGCTAAAAGAAGCCGTTGCAAGTCATCAACAGGAAAATATTAAGGAAGAACTGGGTGATCTTTTATTTTCCATCGTTAATTTGTCACGGTTTCTTAAAGTGAATCCGGAGGATGCCCTGCGCGAGACCATTGCCAAGTTTGAAAAACGGTTTAAAAAAGTTGAACTGGAATTTAAAGATCGAAATATAGATATGAAGGATATCTCTCTGGAGGAAATGGATAAAGTTTGGGATAAAGTAAAGGCGCAGGAAAGGAAAAAGATTGTTTTAAAAGATGGGTAATGGTGCTATAATGAAAACAGGGGTAAATTGGATGGCTTCTCTTGGGTGCAAAAACTTGTTACCCATCTTTATTTTTTTGTAAAAAAAGCTATATTGCATCAAAATGCGGTTTGAGAAAATTCCATGATTCCATCAAATCCTGGGACAGCACTTTAGTGTGGCCGATGACCGGCATATAGTTTGTGTCCCCGTTCCAGCGCGGGACAATGTGAAAGTGCAAATGTTCGTCGATCCCGGCACCGGCAGCCCGGCCTATATTCATACCGATATTTAATCCTTCGCAATTCATCGTTTTTTCCAGGATCGTACCGGCCTGGGTGACAACCTGAATCATTTCAGTCTGTTCCTGAAGGGATAGCAGATCGAGTTTTGCAATGTGGCGGTAGGGCACAACCATAAGATGCCCGTTGTTGTAGGGATAGAAATTCATTATAACGAAACAGGTTTCGCCTCTGTAAAGTATCAGGTTTTCCCGGTCTTGCTCCTGTTTCGGTTTATCACAAAAAATGCAGCCCTGCGGTTTTGGCTGAAGTATATATTCCATTCTCCAGGGAGCCCAGAGTTTCTCCATCATCTCTCCGAATATCTAAAGGGCGCGTTCGCATAGCGCGCCCTTTTTGTTTCCATAAGAATTATTTCTGCTTTTCTTCTTTTGATTCTGCAACGACTCTTGCTTCGATTTCCTTTGGAACAGGGTCGTAATGCGAAAGTTCACGTGCGTATGTTGCACGGCCCTGGGTCATGGATCGCAATGACGTCGAATAGTTGTGCAGTTCGGCCAGTGGGACTTGCGCTTTGACGACCTGGAAACGTCCCTGTGCTTCCATGCCAAGAATTTTACCGCGGCGGCCGGAAAGATCACCCATCACGTCGCCCATGTAATCTTCAGGGCATTTTACCGTAATGGTATAAATCGGCTCCAGTAAAATGGGTTTTGCATGAAGTATTGCCATTTTGAAAACTTCGCGTCCCGCAATTTGGAAAGCGATGTCTTTCGAATCCACAGGGTGCTCTTTGCCATCGTAAACAATCGCCTTGACGTCGACTATTTTATAACCGGCCACGGCACCCTCGGTCATAACCTGGCGGACACCTTTTTCAATGGACGGAATAAAGACGGAAGAAATAGCACCGCCGACAACTTTGCTTTCAAAAGAAAAGCCTTCGCCGCGCGGTGTCGGTTCGATACGCATCCACACTTCGGCAAATTGACCGGCACCACCGGTTTGCTTTTTGTGGCGATACCTCTCATCAGCTTTGGCTGTAACTGTTTCGCGATAAGGAATCTTTGGTTTCTTTTGCTCAACTTCAACACCGTAGCGTTCTTTTAATCGCTGAACAATGATGGCCAGGTGTAATTCGCCCTGTCCGGCAATCACAGTTTGGTGCAATTCAGGGTCGATTGTTACGGTAAAGCTGGGATCAATTTCCGTCAGCGTGTGCAATCCTGTCGAGATTTTATCTTCATCTCCCTTGCTTTTAGGCGTCACGGCAACTTCTACGACGGGTGTCGGGAATTTTATTGGTTTGAAAACCACAGGCTTCTTTTTACTGGCCAGAGTATTGCCTGTGTGTGTGTCTTTTAATTTAACCAGTGCACCGATATCTCCTGCTTTTAAAATGCCAATTTCGTTTCTGTTTTTTCCATTCAGAGCGTAAATCTGGCCGATTTTTTCATTTGTACCTTTGGTGGTGTTTGCAACATCATCTCCTGATTTTATTGTTCCGGAAAAAACCCGGATAAGAGAAAGTTCACCGACGTGCATTTCCGACAGTGTTTTGAAAACCAGAGCGGAAAACCCGGCGTTTGCGTCGGCTTCTACCTTGGTTTCGCCACCATTTGTATCCAAAGCGGGATAAGGAGAAAGATCAGCAGGTGAAGGACCGTACTCGGAGACGAAATCCATGAGCAGTTGTGTCCCAACATTTTTAGCTGCCGCTCCGCAAAGAACGGGAAAAATCGTCTTTGATATGATACCGCCTTTGAGTCCCCTGACGATATCCTCGTTGGAAAGTTCGCCTTCTTCAAAATATTTTTCAAGAATTTCGTCGTCGCTTTCTGCTATTTTCTCGATTAGTGCGTTACGCAACTCGCCGGCTTTGTCGGCAAAATCAGCAGGAATGTCTTCCTGGGTATATTTCCCGCTTTCGTCATTTTGAAATGTGATTTTTTTCATGCGCAGCAAGTCGATAATCGCGTTGAATCCTTCTCCCTGATTGACCGGGATATGAACCGCAATGATAGCGTTACCATAAGCATCCCGGACATCAGCTATAACTTTGTCAAAATCAGAGTGTTCCTTGTCAGTATGATTGATAAAGAAAATTCTTGGTGTTTTGTTTTCTTCCAAAACTTCCCAGACAATTTCTGTCCCGACTTCAACACCGCCGACGCTATCGAGCAGGACAACGGCCAAATCAGCAACCCGCAGGCCGCAGCGAACCTCGCCGATAAAGTCAAGATAGCCGGGCATATCTACTAAATTGAACTTGTGATCTTTCCATTCAAAATGTGCCAGAGATGTGCTAATAGATATTTTGCGTTCGATTTCGTCGGTCCGGTAATCCGATGTGGTCGAACCATCTTCAATTGTGCCCAATCTGTTGGTTACTCCTGCAGAAAATAACATGGCTTCGGCGAGTGTCGTTTTTCCTACAGATTGGTGAGAAACAAGGCCAATATTTCTTATCTCGTTTGGGCCGTAATCTTTCACTGTTATCCTCCTACTCTTTTTTACGCGGCAAGGCTACCATGATCTGTTATTTAAAAATATGTTGATTGTTTCAAAGCAAACACGCATCACTTTTTTTAATTTGATTTTCCTTCCTCAACTGTATTTCCTGCCCGCAGGGCAGACGCATTATTTCGCAGAACGCGTTTTAATATACGGCCGGTTGGACTTTTTGGCAATTCGGAACAGAATTCAAAGTTCTTTGGACATTTATAGAGCGGCAGATCACCACGACACATTTGAAAAAGTTCTTCCTCCGAGGCTTTTTCATTTTCTTTAAAAACA
>JAACEJ010000715.1 GCA_011682565.1 Actinomycetota bacterium
ATGGCCGACAGCCTGGGCGCATACATCTCCCGTCTCGCGGACAGTACCATCGTTCTCGCCGCGGTTCGCGACGAGGCAAGCGTCAACCTGACAGCTTCTGCGAAGGATGCACTGGAAAGCCTGGGGAGCAGTTTGATCCGCCACCTCGGGGCACGGGATTCCTGGGCGCTTTTGGGACGCAAGGGAGCAATAAAAGGCTCTGTGCCCGAGATGCTGAAAATTTCCGGCCAGGGCCCTGCCGAGCTTTCGCAGATAATGACCTTTTCACAAGGAAGCTCATCCTATACCGTAATTTTTTCCGATTCATCCGAAAGCAAAAACAAGTACATCCTTTTCGACAATGCCGGTCTTAAAAAACCCGATCGTCTCGTTTTGGCTCATTCCGCCAACTTGAGCGCAACGGACAATGGCGCGGATTATATCATCATCACCCACCCTCTTTTTGCAGAACAGGCGCAGAGGCTGGCCGACTACCGCCGGCAGCACAATCATTTTCGTACAAAAGTTGTGACAATCGACGACATTTATAACGAGTTCAACAACGGCATTGCCGATCCTTACGCGATCCATCGTTTTCTGCAATATGCCCGGCAACACTGGATTGCGCCGGCTCCCTCCTATTTGTTGCTTTTTGGCTTTTTGGCGATGCATCCTGGGACCCAAAGAGGAACATAAAAAATGCAGACAAGATCGATTATGTGCCTACACTCGGCAATCCTGTTACCGATGTTCTCTTTGCATGTTTTGACGGGCCGGATGATATTTTGCCGGAAATGAAAATTGGCCGGCTGCCGGTGGAAAATACTTCCCAGGCCAGGGCTGTTGTCGATAAAATTTTAGCCTATGAAGCAACCCCATCCGCAGCGTGGAAAAAACAGTTTATTTTTATCAACGGCGGATTTAACACTATTGAGCAAAATACCTTTGTACAGCAGTCAAAAACTCTGGTTCGCGAATTTGTTGCATCTCCGCCAACAGCGGGGAACGCCGTGCTTATTAACAAACACGGGCAGGGTTATGAAGAAGGTGAACATCGTCAGGATATTCTCGATGCTTTTGATGCGGGTGCAGTATGGGTCAATTTTATCGGCCATGCCGGCAGCCGTACCTGGGATTTGATGTTCCACAATCCGGACATTGAAGATTTGCAGAACGGCCCTATGAATCCTTTCATTTCCAGTATGACCTGTCACACCGGTCGTTTCGCCGAACCGAATCAGACCAGTTTCGGTGAAAATTTTCTCCTGGTTCCCGAAAACGGCGCTATTGGTTTTTGGGGCACTTCGGGCTGGGGTTATTCCTATGAAGATTATATTTATTTAAGAAATTTGTTCCCCATCGTTTTGCAGGATACCGTGCACACCCTTGGCGACGCCATTACGTTAGCAAAACTTGCGCTGTGGAAAACGTTCGGTTCCATTCCACATATTCGCGATTTGATTCTTCAGTACAATTTGCTGGGCGATCCGGCCCTCGGTCTCGCCCTGGCCGACAAGCCCGATTTAAACATTCAGCCCAACGACATAACCACAGAGCCGCTCATCCTTAACGAAGCGGATTCCATTGCCACGGTCAAAGTGCGGGTGCATAATTACGGTCTTGTCCCCAAAGACAGCGTGTTCGTCAGCCTCTACGCCGACCATCAGAGCGAAGGCCGAATTCAAATCGACGGCATGAAAAGTCTCGCGCCGATTGGTTTTGTCGACTCGCTGATTTTTACCTGGCCGCTGCGAAATATGGCCGGCGAGGTGCAACTGGAAGCTGCGGTTGATCCGGGCGATCTGATTGCCGAAATTGATGAAGCAAACAATTTTCAAAAAACAGCAGTGTCTGTTCTTTCAAATCTCATTCAAATTGAATCTCCGCCGCAACTAGCAATGGTCGCGGGAAAAGATGTTGTTTTGAAAATTCAGAATCCGCAGCAAAAAGAGTGGGCCGGATTGCAATACGAATTTCAAATCGATACATCGGCGTCATTTGGCGACCCTGCGTTGCGTTCTTCGGGGCCCGTTTCAGCACAAAAACTCATCACCACCTGGAAGCCCGGCGCCCTTGTCTCCGGACAAACTTATTTCTGGCGCTGCAACAGCTATCCGCAATCACCACATTCGGCATGGGTGACGGGATCATTTTACACTTCTGAAAATGAGTACGGCTGGCGGCAAAGCAGTGAATCGCAGTTTGCTGCTAACCAATCTGAAAACACAACGCCGGCAAACGGCGGCATTAAACTGGAGAAAAAAAATATTTCGCTTTACGTGGAATCTGCAGGAATATCGGACGGAAATTTTGCGCGAATCATCATCGACTCAAAAGCAACCATCCGGCCCTCCCGCGGCCATAATATTGTTGTGATCGACAAATCCACAGCTAAGATCGACCAGGTACGCACTTTTGACACCTATCTCGATTCTCTTCAGGCGAATGCCATGGCCGCTTTTATCGACAGCGTGTCCGCAGATAAATTTATTTTAATTGCCATCAAAGACGAAGGCAGCCGCGTCATGACCGAGCGCGCCTATCGTGCGCTGGAATCTATCGGCAGCAAGGAGTGCCGCTCTGTGGGCTACCGCGACTCGTGGGCGATCATCGGACACAAAGGCGCGGAGATCGGCAGTGTGCCGGAAGCATTTGTCCGCACCGGGTTCGGTACGGCCACAGTTACGGACACCCTGGCGCTTTACTCCCCGTCTGGAATGAACATGAGCGGAAAAATCGGCCCGACAACAAACTGGAAAAATTTGAGTTGGCAGACAAACATTCCCGAACACTGCAATTTTTCACTGGCCGTACTCGGCCATAACATTTCGGGCAAGGTGGACACACTTTACCAAAACCTGCAAGACAACAAAGTTGACCTCTCGGATATTGATGCACACATTTATCCCTCTATCTCTCTGCTGGCCGGGTTTGCAACGGAAAACGGCAATTACACACCAACCTTAAAATCCTGGCAAGTGGCTTACGATCCCGTGCCCGATCTTGCCATTGGCCCGCAGACCTTTTGGCAAAATACCGACTCTGTTCTTGTGGGAGAATCTGTGAATTTTCGCTTTGATCTTTATAACATCGGCAATGCCGATGCAAAAAACCTGCGGGTGAGATTTGAAGAAACGGATGCAGCAGGTCGGAAAACTTTTTCCGAGCAAAATTTGAACACCTCGTCTATCGCGCCGGA
>JAACEJ010000118.1 GCA_011682565.1 Actinomycetota bacterium
AGTGGTAGAATGCAAGCTTCCCAAGCTTGACGTCGCGGGTTCGACCCCCGTCTCCCGCTCCAAAACACAGAAACCTTCTACGGCATGATTTGCAGAAGGTTTTTTTGTTAATAACTGCATTTTTCATTCGTAAAATATTTTCAAAATCGTCCAATCAGCGTAACCTCTACCCCTTGCAATTCCGGCTTGACAACACAAACACCGCCGATACAAATTTTGCCCTGACGGCGTGTCCCTGCGAAAACAGAGAGATCGAAATTTTTATATACATTGACGTCCAGTTGTCCGCCGGCCCAATAAAAATGTTTTGTTTCCGCATGCCCCGGCACATAATGCTCGTCCATGGTTTGATCCGTACTATGCTCGCCCAGGAATGAAAGTGTCCATTTAGGCGCCTTGCTCAGACCAATGGTGATCAATTGGTCGTAATACATCCGGTCCGGTTGCGTTGCCTCATCTCTGGCGTGCAGATGCTCATAAATAACCTTAATCGAATAATAGTCTGTCAATTCATAAGTCGCATCTGCGACAAAGTTTAAATATCTCCGTGTATACTCTTTTTGTCGCCCGGCGGCCCACAGCCATTCACCGCCAAGAAATTCGTCCATCTCGAACTGTCCATACCACTCCTGATAAACCGTATTCTGCAAACTATCGCGGGTAATGCAATAACCGGCTGTGGCAACGCCGTTCTCAGCAACAGGATAATTCATCTCGACAAGGAAACCTTTTTCATCATTGGCATTTTGCACAAGTTGATGACGATTTAAAAGAGTAAAAAGGTGCTCCCGCGTAACCGTGGGTGGATTATTTAACAGTCCGTCATAAAAAGCAAAGTTTTTATAAGATTTGAATTCGCCGGTGATGCTTAAATCGCCGAGGAAAA
This sequence comes from Actinomycetota bacterium, assembly GCA_011682565.1. Lineage (GTDB taxonomy): Bacteria > Zhuqueibacterota > Zhuqueibacteria > Residuimicrobiales > Krinioviventaceae > Hydrothermomicrobium. Next base: position 887 of record JAACEJ010000118.1, read on the forward strand.
GATCGCTTGCGACATAAACCGCCTTGCCGTCCTGAAGATGATATGACTCGGGATAAGGCAACACGGCATATTCACCATACAATGACGCAAAATCAAAATATAGTTTTCCGAAAAAAGAACCGCGCTGAAATCCTTGCGTTTGCTGTGCATCCGCTGCAGTGTACAGATAGGTTCCACCCAAATGGAGCATAGTGTATGGTTTTAATCTTATTTCACCGCCATAAATCGCAGGAAGTGTTTCCCCCGCTGCCCGTGCTTTGCTCTTTTTCAACTCGGCAACATCGAGCCGCGTCTTGCGCGGTCGGCCGGCGAGGATTTTCGCGTCGACGACTTGCGAATGATAGTCAGCTTTTAAGCCGTCTATGTTTGAATCCCAGCGCAGAGTGCGATTATCAAAGGAACGAAGCACGAGCCCTCTTCCCAACAAACTATAGAAATTCCCCACACGTATGTTCAGGCCACCTCGTTTGTACTCTAAAAATCGCTGCGCCAGGCCCCAGGTTGTATCCTGCTGTGAAAACGAAGCCGGTGGTTCATGGAAGGAAAATCGTCCTCCCAGTCGAAAGCCTCCCCTGGATAAAGAAATATCAGTCCAATTTTCGAAAAATCGCGACTGCGCTTTTTTCGCAGAAGAATATTCCGTATGAATATTTCCGGAAATTTTCTGTGAAATTGAAACCGCGGACAAAATGAAAATCAATGTCGATAACAAGTTGAAAATTTTTTTCATTTTAACAGTTTCACAATTTTTTTCTGTAGATTAATCTCATCGCCTTTGCGATATCCGGTATGAGTGTACACGATCTCACCGTTTTTGTTAATGAGAACGGACAATGGAGGATTTGTTCCCTGGTAAAGTTGAAAGACTTCACTGTTCGTATCCAGCAAAATAGTAAACGGATAACGATAAGTTTTGACCGTTCCTTTCACTTTGCTGACGGTTCGGGGATCATCGACCGAAACGGATAATACCTGCAGCCCGTCATCCTTGTATTTTTTGTAGATTTTTTTCAATGCTTTCATTTCAGATCGGCACGGTAAACACCAGGTCGCCCAAAAATTGATAAGAATCGGCCCTTTGCCGAAATTTTTGGATAGTTGATAATTATTCCCGCCAATATCAGGCAAAGTAAAATCAGGGGCTGTGGTTTGTCCGGCAAATGCAAAATTTGTCAAAGAAAGAAAAAAAACAATCAACATACGGCGCATGATGTATTCCTCATTTTACGGATAAAGCGTTGAAGCAGCCTGAAGCACTTCTTTCGTGTCCTGGTCCTGAAGAAAGGCGATAACCTCCAGCTGCACCGTTTTCCATTGGCTTGCCGACGGCAGACTGAATTGAATAAAAGTTTTTTCATCAACTGGAAGCGAAAGCAAGGTACCATCCGGCGTTGGATAGAAGGTGCGCAGAACATCGAAAAAATGTTTCTGCCCGTTTTGTCCGGGCGGATTTTCATAGTCTACATTTTTTTCGACAACAGCGATTTGTAATTTGATATTTTGCAGTTCGGACAATGCTTCTACCCTGATCGTCCCGGACACCATGTCGTTCGATTTTTTGAAATGTAAAATTTCCATGGCAGCTTTCGGCAGCACAATCGTTCTGGTTTGAAATGCATTTTCAAGCCGGGCATCCAGATTTGAAGTTCCCAGTTCTGAAATGACACCGTCAAACCAGACAATCGGGTTGGTGAAAATCTTATAATAGGTCATGCGTGCATCATTATCCTCTTTGGCGGCCAGGTACATGGGATCGCCGGGCGCCGGGATTTCCGTATGATAATTAATGCTGACAACTCTTGCGACACCATTATTTTGCAGAAAACTCGAAATCGCTTCATCCGCTGTCACGCATGGAACACAGGTGCTGCTGGAAAAATGCTCCACAAGGACCGTACGCTGCAATGCAAGTGATTGTTGCAGCGTATCCGTCTCACCACCTATCGCGGTAACAATTGCCGTCACCGGTGCGTAGCTTCCTTTGCGAATTTCAAAGGAATGTTCTCCGGCGGCCACGCAGTTCAGGAAAACAGGAGAATAACCTCGCGGTAATCCATCGAGAAAAATGAGCGCACTGTCCGGGGTTGTGGATATAAACAAATTGCTCACAGAATCCAGTAATTTCATTTCAATATACAATCGGGCTTGTTTGCCGGCCTGAATGACAATATTACTTTCAGGCTCCAAAGTTTCATAGCACTCCCGCTGAAGCTGTACCGAGTGAGCCCCGGCCTTTACACTGTCCAAAAGAACGGAATCTGTCGATGATGTAAATTTGCCGGTCGGATTTTGGTCGAGGTAAATTTGTGCACTGTCGACATTGCAGGTAATGAAAAGAGAACCAAATTTTTGTTTTTCACTCTCTAAAATTCCATCTTGTGTTGTGCAGGAAAAAATGACTATAAAAATTAAAAGTGAAAAAAAGACCTTCAAATAATACTCCTCAAGATAATATCAAATATGGATATCCATTACAAATATACGGAAATGACACGCAAACGTGGACGTGTGCATTGCGAGCGAAGCGAAGCAATCTGGATGTCGACTAACGTGCTGTTTTATAAAGATCGTTTCCCCGATAATTCGGGGTAAACTCACGCTTTGCTCTTCGCGATGACATATTTTTCGACTTTTTACGAATTACTCTTTAATGCAGCAATATCATTTTCCGAATTGCCTGATGTTCACCATATTTCAGTTTATAGAAATAAACCCCACTCGGCACATCCATCCCGTAATCATCCTTTCCATTCCAGGTCACTTGGTGTTGCCCGGCATTTTGCGGCGTATGGACGAGAGTTCGAACAGTCTGCCCTGCGCTGTTAAAAATAATCAAAGATACGCTGTTACTGCCGGAAACAAGCGGCAAGGTATAGCGAATCATCGTTACCGGGTTGAATGGATTGGGGTAATTTTGCGCAAGATCGAAGGATTCAACCATTGTACCGTTGCGATCCGTAATACCCGTCGGGTTGGTTAAAAATGTAAAAGTTAGGGAAACGGAATCGCCCGGATCATCGACATTTTCAATTTTGATGGTCACAAGACCGTTACCGGGATCCGTTCCATTTGAGCCGACTTGCAAATGAAAATCCAGCGAGTCGCCCGGCGCAAGCGGCCCCACATAATCCGCGATGCTAATTGTATCCATCGAGGGAGCAAAACACAATTCGCCCAAACAAAGAGAGCAAAACCAGCCGTCGGGAAATTGGTTGCGGGTACGCGTAATTCGCAGGCTCAGATCAGAAGAGGATGTGTTGTAAATCTCGGCATAGCGGTCGAAAAAGTCTCCAACCTCTCCATAAAAAGCCAAAGAATCAATGTTCATTCTGAACGATTTGGCTACACCGGGTTCCTGATATGTCATCCAACGGATAGCGCGCGCTAATAACGTGTCACGGGTTGCATTTCTTTTAATCTGTTCGAGACCAAAGCCGAGGTAAACAATTTTATAATCATCGGCAGCAGCCCTGATTGCACCGACCTCCGGCCCGCTCATGAATGTCAGAAGAGTCGTTGCATTTGTATCCGCAGCAGCAATCACATCCGGTGATCTGGAATAAATATCATTAATGATCACATTGATTCCACTGGAAACAGGATCACCCGCCACACCTTTCAGCATCTTTTTTGAAGAGGCATCGGCAACATAATTCGCGTGCAAGTAATTATGATAAAAATTCTGCGCAAACTGACTCGCTCCATTTGATTCAAAAATATCGCGGCCGATATTTTGTCCGTCGATAAACAAATTCCCGCCGGCTTGCAGGTACGTTTTCAATGCATTCACTTCGTCTGGAGAAAAGGCAATGGACGAAGTACCGGCAGACCAAATAATAACGGCAAAATGACTCAAATCGACATCCGGCACTTGCAATGCCTGTCTGGAAACAACCCCCAAAGTGCTGTGATATACATTTTTCAGTGAATTTGTGATCAGTGTATCCGCTTTCGCATCCCGGCCGTCCACATCGACCTGTAAAAGGCCAACACCGGTTGTGGTAACGTTTCTCAGCAAAAGACTTCCTTTTACTTTGGGATCACTGTTCGATGAGAAATAAATGGTCGTTTGTCCAAATCCGTCGATTGCATTTGGATTAACACTCAGTGTTATCAGCGTTGAATCGTCGGAATCGATGGTTACAGCGTCCGTTGCTCCGTGAAAAAAAGTGCCGTTCACAGTTGTGTATTCAAAAGACCATCCTTCCGGGCCGTTAAATGCCGGATCAAGGGTATAGGTATCTGTGGCAAGTGTTTTATTGTGAAGATAGGTCTGAAATTGAACCGGCGTTGTATTATCCGCGATGACATCGGAATGGTTTGCAGCGGTAATAATTGCTTTGGGAGCATACAACGGAATTTGTTCGGCTTGCTGAATTTCGGCATTGGAATTCAGCGGCGTCCCGGATTTGTAAACCATAATAACGATGTGGCAGCTATCCGCCACAAATTCCGCCGGAACAGTATAAGAAAAAGTCTTGTTTATTACCTGATCTTTATTCCAGGTACCGTCGATTACTTCCTCGCCCAAAGCGCCGTTCATCATCGCGCGGACGACGTGTCGGTGGACGTAATTAATATATGTGGGGCCTAGATAGTTTGCTTGATTATGGATAATTCCATCTTCCAAAAGTATGGCATTAAACATAAACTTACCGTTCAAAATGTCGAGCGCAGTAAAAGCAATGTGGGCTTTTAGCTTTCTAGTCTTTCTATCAAATTCTTTTAAAATATGAATTCTGACGGTAGCCGGTTTGGATAACCGATTGCTCATATTTGCATACCACTCATTTGCCAATTTGGGTTTGGTGACTCGGTCAAATATGCCAGTGGGGTAGCCAGAAAAATCTAGGCGAGATAAAATTGAATTCCCCTCAAAATAAGACATAGGATCTCTTGCATCATTTGCAGGCCCATGATAACCAATAATAATCGCATTAGGAATGTTAGGCAGTATCTTATCCCGGATAACTCCATGCCCAATTGGACAATATTGACACCATGTACCCGTAGCATATTCCAAAACCGGGTTTCGCAGCGTCTGCGACTGTCCCGCTTGTGTGAGAGCAAAAACAAAAACGATGGCCGCAAAAAACAAAACAAACAGAATCTTTCGGGAATGGGCAAGCAGATGCATTTCAAACCTCCTGTAACTATATTCTATAGAATTTTTCTCAGCACGAAGGAACTGTAAGTTGAATCGATTTTCTTCCCGTCTCACCCTTCAAAACAGCCAGAGCGTCTCTTGCAATCTGCGCCAGCCTTTCGTCTTTATGTTCATACTCGTCCCTGAAACGCTCAAGGGGTTCTATCGCCTGTATATCGCCGATGCGCGCGAGGGCGCTGATCATGCGGCAGCGACCTTCAACCTTTTCAGCCCTCAAATGCTTAACAAGCTCCGGTACGACTTTTACTCCATAATTGCAGAGCGCATTCTCGGCGCTCATCCGAATACTCCAGGAAGTATCAGAAACTTTTTCAAACAAGTATGAGAGTGCCCGGTCATCGACAAAGTCACCCAGAATTCTCGTGGCAACCAGACGAATCATTGTGGAGGGATCATTGATAGATGAAAGGGCAAGGTCAAACAGTTCTTTTGAACCGGGGGATAATTCCCGCAATACGCGCAATGCCTCAGCTTTCACTTCCGGCACCTTCTCCTTCCGGACGTATTTTTCAATCTCCGGGACAGCCTGCTTGCCTTTTAGTTTTCCCAAAGCCCGCATGACTTCATAGCGTACATGCGGCGAGTCATCTTTCAAAGACGGCATGAGTTGCGGGACGACCGATTCGTCGCCTACTTTACCGATAATCATCAGGGCGCCGCAGCGTCCCCACGCAGCACAACCGACTTTAACCAGTGCATTTTCGGCAGCAACAGCGACAAGATGGTCGGAATCTGTTACAAGTTTTTTAAGGAGATCGATAGCACGATGATCTTCCAAATCACCCAGGGCTTTAATTGCCCGTATGCGGTTTGCCACATTCCCATTTCGCGTACGTGCATCTTTTAAAATAGAATGAATATTCACCGTGTTAACAACCAATTTTTGCAACAACGGCTGCACAATCGGCGGCCCGTAACTTGATAACGCTTCGACAGCATCTTTGCGTACTGAATAAAAGCTGCTGCTCAGTCGATCGATAAGCAGAGGAATGCTTTGCGGATTTCTAATTTTCCCCAAAGCCAGTACAATGGTGCTGATCAATGTTTTCTCTTTCGCATGCATTAACTCACTGTGAAGCGGCAGGACGACTCGGGAGCCAAATCTGACCAGAGCTTTGATAATCTCCGCACGGACAAGATCATTTCGCTCACGCAAACGATTGACAATATTAGGAATGGCTTGTTCATCTCCAATCTCAGCGAGCGCTTTTACAGCTTCTGCCCGCACCAAAGGATTTTCATCATCAAGAATCCGGATCAATGCAAGGACAGCTCCTTTATCCCTGGCCAGACCAAGAACCTGGACGACACCTTTGCGCACAACATCTTTGACGCTTTTGAGAGAATCCAGCAAAATCTGCCGACAAGAGGCTTCCATATTCACAAGCCCTTCAATGGCAATATCGTAAATTCCAGGCTCCGGGATGGAAAGCATGCGAACCAAAATTCTGGCTTGCGACGGATCGGCACTGCGCACAATTTCTTCAACTTTAGTTTTTAGTGCAGAAACCGCTTCATTGCGCACCAGCCATTCTTCATCGTCGACAAGAGGAATAAGTGCATCGATAATTTGCACATCGCCCAAAACGCCCAGCGCTCGCACAGTCATCCAGCGCACATTGGAATCACCTGCCTGGAGAAAACGCGGTTTGGATAGATATTCCACGGCACGGCGATCACCCAGGCGTGATAATGCAATAACCGCTGCATGTCTGACTTCGCTGACAGGATCCATCAGTCCCTTGATAAATGTATAGTAGAGAGAAGGCTCTTTCCTGTGGCTGAGTTGAATTAAAGCCCGCCGACGGCTAAGCCAATCTCTGCTCGCTCCTGCTTCTTTTTTTAATCGGGAAATTGTTTCTGTCATTTATTTACCTTCTTTCAATATATCCGCTACATCCCTGTTCAGGATTGAACTCGGTCACTTCGTAATTGCAATCAATATCGGCCAGCAGATGCACTGCTGAACGAAAACAGCCAATGCGTGCGCACGTCAAATCTTTTGGCGAAAGACCACCATGCATCAGGCTCTCACAACTCTTTCGGTACGGGCAGGCATGAACTTTTATCTCCAGCCGATTTGGATTGACTTCGCGCAATTCAAATTGGCTGCTGTCCTGAAAGAGTCCGCCGATAACGCCAGTACGAATATATTCTTCAACAGCATCGCGAATGGAGGTTTTATTTTTGGCATTAATACCATATTCATTTTCCAATGTCTTGAGAAACTGATCTGTTGCATGATCATAAGCGCGCTCACAAAAGGAAAGCGGGCGTTCACCATGAAAATCGCGGGCTGTTTCTTCCAGGGCGCTCAACCATGTGAGGGCCAGAACCCATCCCGCTTCTTCTTT
>JAACEJ010000119.1 GCA_011682565.1 Actinomycetota bacterium
AAGATAAGACAAAATATCCGGCGCACGCTGAATTTCATCCAAAATAGCGTCCTGCTTTATTTTTTGCAGAAATGCACGTGGATCGCTGCGAGCCAATTCCCGGAGATCAGGGTTTTCCAGGTTGATGTACTCTTTGTCAGGGAAGAGTTTGCGCACGAGTCGTTTTGCCTGATTGCCTCGGCCCTGTGAGCGTTATAATCGGATATTTTCTGGAAAGGTCCAGTACAATGTCTTCAATTTGTCTTTTAACGAGTTTCATTTAAGTGCATATTTAAAATTGAACTTTAAATTTGCACAACTTTAATGAATTGTTTTGATAAATTCAATACTTTTTAAAATAGCATTTTTAAAACTCAAAACCATATATTGCCTTTTTTCTTTTTTTACCCGTCATTCTTTTGGCGCGTGAGGCTTTTTTTCAATGCACACCCGGCAGCGACGGTGCAGTCACTTCCTGGCTCGTGTTGGGGCCGTTTTCCAATTCCGCACCCGGTGTAACGACGGCATGAGTGGCGACGCCGGCAATGCTCATCTGTCCAAATAAAAAGCTAATGACCGTCTGCACTTCGCTGGATGAAAATCTGTATGGTATTTCTCTGATGGGCGCGCTGCTGTGGAAAACGAATCTCGGGGGAATCCTTGACAGCAATCCTGTGCTGCACGCAAAGGAATCATTGGTTATCGTCGCTACGCGTGACGCGCAAGGTGATGGCATTTGACCTCAATGGCAAGAGAAAATGGAAACATCTGCTGACCGATTCATTGACGGGCGGACTGGCGCTGCATCAAATAGGCGGATGTGTTTGCATCGGTGATTATCAATTTAGGAGAAGTTAAAATGAATTTAATTAGAAAAATAACGCGCATTGTCTTTCGCATTTTAGTGGCCCTGATCTTCTTATTATTCATAGTTTTCCCGATTTATACTGGTCCCTATTGGTGGAAACATTGGGTTACCTATCCACGATTGGTCAAATCCTGATTACCAAAGTCGGATGGAAAGAAAAATTATTACTTGGTGAACCGGATACTGCTTGTTGGGTGTTTAAATGGGAGGTGGGTACCTGTTCTCATTAGCAAAGAGATTTGAATTTTTTTCATAGACAGCAACAACAATGTGAATGCCATAATGGGTGATTTCATATCGGTAAAGAGGGCGTAAAAATTACGGGCGGTTTCCGCCCTTTCATGTGCAGTTTAAGCTGATTAGAAATGGTGTTGAAATTGCCGGAGCAAAAGATGTTTACGAATTTGGCTTTAATCCGCATTCATCGCCTGGTATCTACCGGATTGTTGCTTCTCTTAACCTGGATAAAAAGTGGACAACATGGGTCTTTACAAACCCGATTTATATTTACTAACGCAACGCTGTAACGTCTTTGCATTTTAGCCTTGTAATTTAATGTTGTACTTTATACTTTATTGGTAGCGGACACTTTTTAATCATGACAGTTTGGCCAGAATGCACAACTGTCCTGCTCGATTGCCGAGCCTGATCCGCCGTGTACGATGCACGAAATCGCACTTGTGGGATTGCAGAAGAACACCAGCTATCAGTATTGTGTTGTGGAAATCAACGGCAAACATCTCAAATTCAAAGCCATAAAAATGAACGGTGACGGCAGCTAGGATGGTGGTGTGCTGGATGAGTTTGAATTGAATCATTGAAATCATTTGCCACGGTCGCGACGATGCAGTGCGCTGGTTCCGCTTTGACAATCTGGACCCACGTGGCGTCACAAGTCTGCGCTACACATTTGATTGGCTATCGATTCCGTTGGCAACCGGAGACAAACCATGCATCCCAACATAAAGTATATTTTTAACATTTATTGGTTTTTCATCATAGTGCTGGCAGTGCCGCGAATTACAGATGCTCATTTTAGCATCGGCGTCGATAATGGTGGCGACAGTCAGGTTCTAACGGACGCCTGGTTTAATGCTCTTGATACTCTTGGCGTCGAATTCGTTGTATTTCATTATGCTCCCAATAGAGCTTACACCGGTATTGAACAATCCGATTGGATCGCTGATTTTAGCCGGAAAATGGCAGATCATCAAATTGAATATGTTCTTAATTTTGAATTGGCAAACTGGTTATATTCCTGGATTGATGCGGATAATTGGGACTGGTGTGCCGGACCTAATGGTACCCATCGATGGAATTTCAAGCCGGAGGTGCTGCAAACTGTAGCCCAATCCGGCCAATGCATTGGTGTGATGTTTGATGAAGCCGGACACATGCAGATTAACAACAACTGGGTTTGGAAGAATCGACAAAAACTCCGTTTGCCGTTTCTGGCAGATTGCCAGTCGTTTTCTTTGCAGCAAGCCTACCAGGCCACTGTGGATACTATTCAACAAATCACCCGGTTTTACAAGCAATCGGGCATCTCACGAGTGCTTACCGAGGATGTTTTCCCCATCATGTTTCATAACTTTGCCCGCGGTGGCATGTTGCCCGCACCCAAAATATTGAAAGAAACCTTTACGCCGATCGCCGCTGCAATGTCTCTGGGTGCCTCTTTAGAATACCACCTGCCCGAGTTATGGATCACACCGGACTTGTGGAAATATGGAGATTATCCCGGCCATTCTGCCACGGAATTGTTCAGTGCACTCAAGTTTGCCTTCTGGATCGGAGCTGATCGTATTTATGTGGAAAATATGAATTATGGAAATACTGAAAACGGGCTCATCTATTTTGACGATGAGAATAACATTCACCTGGGGAAACATGGTCAAATGATGAGACAATTTGCAAAGGAATATGTACCGAATCAACTACGGACATTTTCCTGGCGTGATTTTTCACCGTCGGTTGCAATTATCCGTTTTCCTGATACAGACGGCGGACAAGCAGCATCGTCCTTCTGGCCTGATGAACTGTATGGTTCAAGTGAGTTGCACTCTACTCCGACAACTCGAAACTGGTTTAAAATATGGCACTTGTTAAGTCATGGAGTTATTCCAAAATCAGGTCTCAATTTAAACTATGTTCCGGTTCCTTTTCAGTTCCTGGTTCCGATTAACAACGTGGTCGTGTTTGATCACCTGGTGACGGCGGACATGCTGGCATCGACAAAGTGCATTTTTTTGACTGGAATAAAGATCAGCGAATCCACAATGAAAGCTGTTATTAACCAATCAAAGAAAGGGACGCTGGTGATTTCACCCCCGCATCTGGCACCGTCTCATGATACCGAAAATTGGTTGATAACCGATGACGTACTCTCTGATGAAGTTAAGCGAAAAGTCGCACCGTTTTTAGGCGCGCCCGATGAAATGCGCTATGTGTTCGGCAACAGAGAAGTGATTTTCAAACCAATTGCCGGGAATTATAATAACGTGCAAGTCATTGTTCAAAACAATACTAAAGTGGCAACGCGACAATCGAGTACATTTACCACCGACTCCATTTTTGTTTATCCAAATCCATTTAACAGTTCCGCTTCGATTCAATTCCGCCTTGCCGCTCCGGGGATAGTAAACCTCAACGTCTATAATTTAAATGGGCAACTTGTTCGAAATATATTAAATAAATACATGTCTGCCGCCGATTATGAAATTGCCTGGGACGGAAAGGATCAATCGGGTTTGGTGGTGAGTAGTGGAGTGTATTTTATCATATTAGCTGTGAATGACAAACATGTTGCCATTCAAAAAATTACATTTATTCAATAAGGTTTCTCACATGACCCCAAGAGAAAGAATTCTTTGCATCCCGGATCACCAGGAACCTGACGAATGGCCATCGATTTTGGCGGCATGCGTTCCACAGGCATTAATGCTATTGCTTACAATCGCTTGAGAAAATATTTGAGTCTGACCACTTGCCACATTTATAGTGGGCGAAAAAATGAAACAGGGTTTTCATCCCCATAAGCAAAACCGGGGCCTAAAGTCCTGAGCTATTTCCTGCACCGAAAAACTTTCCGGTGCGATCGTTGGGAATCTGCAATGAATATTTCTGCGAGGAGTCTATGAAAAAAAGTTTCTTCATTTTCATCATGGTTTTACCTTTCGCGTTAAACGCGGGAATCATTCTGGAAAACGGCGCTTTAAAAGCCGTCTTTAGCGAAAAAACCGGCGCTCTGGAACACCTCCTCAGCAAGAGCACCGGCTGGCCAATTCAGCGCCGCGCGGAATTGGCGCAATCGTTTCGCATGTCCGTGCCCTTGCCAGGACAGCGATTCAATCCAATTTTTGGGGAAAACCAAAAACCGCCCAAAATTCAGTTTGACAAAGAGAATCAACGAATCAATTTCATCTGGGAAACATTGCGCAGCAAGAACGGCGGTGAACTTGCGATTTGTTTTACCGCTTCAGCGCAGCTTACCGACGATGGATTGATTTTTAACGCCCACATTGAGAACAACAGCCTGTACACCGTGGAGACTGTGGCCTGGCCGGTGCTGGGCGACCTGAGCCTGCCGCCAAAAACCGAATATCTTGCGCAACTGGGTATGGATTATGGCGGTATGCGACGACTGGAGCTTTATCCGAAATTCGCCAATGAACCCGGCTACTTTGCCGTGGACTATCCCATGCAATGGCTAAAGACGCCGGACACACCCTTTTCGCTCATTGACAGCGGCAAGGAGGGATTGTACGTCGGCTATCATGATACTACGGCCGGGCAGTTGGCGCAATTCACCGCGCGGCTCATTCCCGGTTACGTCAGCTATGAACTGTGGGATACGGGCGTTAACCCAAAAACGGACAGCATCGCCGGGCAGCCGGTGCGGCTGGAGTTTTCGGTCGTGCATTTTCCATTCGTTAATTCAGGAGAATCAGTTGCACTCGCCCCTATCGTTTTGCAACCTTACCGGGGCGACTGGCACAGCGGCGCAGACATTTATAAAAAATGGCGTAAAACTTGGTTTAAAGCGCCGGCCAAACCAAACTGGTTTACAAAAGTACACTCGTGGCAGCAAATTCACATGAACAATCCCGAAGACGATATCCGTTACAAATATAAAGATCTGGTGAAAATCGGGGCGGATTGCAAAAAGTACGGTGTGAAAGCCATCCAGGTAACAGGGTGGACGAAAGGCGGCCAGGATGGAGGAAACCCGTCGCATGATATTGATCCCCGTCTGGGGACATGGAATGATCTGCACGACGCCATCGCCGCAGTACAAAAGATGGGCGTCAAGATCATCCTGTTTAACAAGTATACCTGGGCCGACCGCACCCTGGACTGGTATCGTAATGAACTTGTCAAATATGCAATCAAAGACCCCTACGGTGATCCGTATTACCACAACGGCTACGCTTATCAGACTGCGACGCAATTGGCGGAAATTAACACCCATCATTTTTCTCCAATGTGTCACCTTGCAAAAGCATGGCGAAAGATCGCAAATAAGGAGTTCATCAAATCCATCAAGCTTGGGGCGGACGGCATGTTGTACGACGAGAATCAGCATCACGGCGGCGCGCGTTATTGCTTCGATAAAACGCATGGCCATCACGTTCCTGCGCACGTTTATGCGGGCGACGCCATGCTTGCCGAAGGGTTTCACAACATCAGCAATAAATTGAAACCGGACTATCTTTACGCCGGTGAAGGAAATTACGACCTCGAATTTCGCCACTATCATTTGTCCTATTTTCGCGTCGATCTCAATCATGTGCCCCTGCATCGCTATGTAGCGCCGGATGAAGAAATGATGATTGCCGTTGCCGGTTACAACGACCGCAACATCATCAACCTGGCGCTGATGGATCGCTACATCATCAGCTACGAACCGCGCAATTTTAAGGGCCGGCTGGACGAATTTCCGCAGACCATTGCCTATGGCACAAAAGTGGATGCATTGCGCCGGCGTTATAAAAATTTTTTATGGCGTGGGGAATTCCGCGATACCGTCGGTGCCCATGTTACCTCCAATGATGAGCCGTACAAAAACTATGCGGTGTTTCTCGATCGCAAAACAGGCAAAAAGGCCGTTGTCGTGGTGAATTACAATTATAATCATAACGTCGCTATTCAGATTCGTTTTTTTGAAAAAGGAACGCCCCTTGTTCAGGCGACGCCGAAACATCCCGATGCCGTCAGTTGCACCGGTCGTGTAACCATACCGCCAAATTCAGTTGTCGTGGTTATGGAAAGATAGGTTACTTTTTACTTGTAATACTCATTTTTATAGCTATATTTATAGCTATAAAAATGGAATGATGGAACGTAGTGAGATTCGCTGGTATAAATTCGGTTCCCCGGATAAAAAGAGACCTGTGCTCATTTTAACAAGAACGTCTGCTATCAAATTTCTTGGCGAGATCACGGTCGCTCCCATTACATTAACAGTTCGAGATATTCCTACAGAAATTGTCCTCAATGAAAACGATGGAATGAAAACGACCTGCGCTGTTAACTTTGATCACATTCAGACTGTATCCAAAGTCAAAATCGGTTCTTATATTACTAAATTATCCGAAAAGAAAATACATCAGGTAAAACCCGCGTTACTCTTTGCTTTTGGTTTTGATTAATATTCACGCCTCCGGAAAGTTTTAAAGAATATTTGATTACATTTCGACCAAACGTGGATAGATTATATTCGAGTAACGCATTCAATTATTTTGTCCTTAATCATCTTGCTTTTAAATAGAGTAGCACTATTCCTATCTCCTTGATTTGATATTGACCTAAAACAGTTCTTGGTAAAAGAAAGTAAACGTATGAAAGCATTCCACTTTATTTTATTCCTGGCGTTCCTCAGCCAACTTGTCTATGCCCAACAGGATCCGCGGGAATTCAGTCATTCCATGTCCATCCTGCCGTTTGCAGATTCCGGCGGTCATAAATATTACATTACCTGGTCAAGTTCGTCCGGCTCCGATGACGGTGAATGGCAGCATGATATTTACAAACAGATTGTTTTTTTTGATGAAACCGGTATCTTGCATACCGAGAGCGACCCTGTTCGCTACATCGGTAGCGGCAGCGATGAGGCACAGGAGCCGGTCAGCGTGGCGCTGAATCCGGATGAAAATATTATCATGAGTGTGTGGGAAGACGGCAGCGGCGCTACAGTTGATATCCGTGGACAATTGCACAAGCCGGATGGTTCGGTTATTAAAAAGAATTGGATTGTTGCCGGGGGAACGGAATCACAACATTCTCCATCCGTTGTACATCTTGAGAAAAGTTTTCTGGTAGCCTATACGGATGAAGCGCCGCCGGCCGAATTTGCCATGAATAAAGCAAAAATCCTCGACGATCAGACCGGTGCGCTTTTGCAGACGCTGGAATTATCGCCGCGAGACGAAGATCAATGGTGGCCGGTAGCGGCATCGGACAATAAAACCCATGCATTCATCGGAGGTGGAGACGGCTCAAATTTCAGTGGATCGGTGCTAACGTTTCGCGCAGATTCGGCTTTTAAAACACCACAGCAATCCTATTTACACCATATCAACCAGTATTACTACAGTGTTGCCTGGCTGGATAAATTATCCCGATTCATTGCCATTGCCAAATCGGGCATAAACAGTTACGTTTGTTTAATCGATACATCCGGCGCACGAAAGAGTTATGCGATCATTGAAAATGCGCCCATAGCGCGGGAGACAAAATTGGCCGTTGCCTGGGATGAAATTTCTCAGCAATACATTGTTTTGTATCCCACCGGAGAGCGGGACGTGGCTCTCGTTAACGTATCGAATTTTGAAATCGGATTGGCGCAAATCACCATTGGCGCGCAGCACCCAGTTTTGAAAGACATTTCCTGGCCGACAACAGGCATTGCCTGCCAATTCGCGGAATCGATAAACGGCCGGAATTTGTGGCAGGACAAAAACCTGGTTTTCATTGCTTTTAATGACGAAAACTCTAACAATGCCGTTTTGTTGACTGTGGAAATGGACAAGGAAACAGCCGTTGGTTCTGAAAAGTTTTATTCCATCCCAAACGGAATAAAACTTTTTCCGGCCTATCCTAATCCATTCAATTCATCCACCGGAATTCGTTTTTCAATTTCTCTTCCCATGTCTGTAGAGATAAAAATTTACAGCGTTTCCGGACAATTTGTGCGCACACTGGCAATAAACAATTTTTCGACGGGTCAGCATTTTGTTGTCTGGGATGGGAAAAACAGTGCGGGGAAAGATGTAAGCTCGGGTCAGTATATTTGTAAATTTATTATGAGTAATGAAATTCGTTATCAAAAGTTGATGCTCGTTCGCTAAATGAAAGATCCGTAAAATTCCAAATGTCATTGCGAGCGAAGCAATCCGGATGTTTATTCCGTTATTTCGTTCCACTGCAGAGCAGCGGAACGCATGAGTGACGCTCTGCGTCATAAAAGGAGAACAGGACGGAGAGCGTCCTTTACGACGTGCCGACGAAGATCGTCGGCACGAGATGGAAAAATTTATCATTAAAATGAACATGGCT
>JAACEJ010000716.1 GCA_011682565.1 Actinomycetota bacterium
GTCCTTGGTGCCAATGAGAAGGTCAATTTTGCATTAATCGGCTGTGGTGGGCGCGGACCGTATGTTGCGCGAGGTTTTATCGAACAGGGTGCCAATTTGCTCTGGCTTTGCGATCTGCATGAAGGCAGGATTGATAAAACGGAGCATTTTTTAGGCGATGTCTTGCACCACAAACCGAAGCGCAGCAAAGACATGCGCCATGTTTTTGATGATAAAAGCGTGGATGCCGTCATCATTGCCACGCCGGATCACTGGCATGGCTTGGCAACAATTCAGGCCTGCCGGGCCGGCAAGGATGTCTATGTCGAGAAGCCTCATGCGCACAATATATGGGAAAGCGCGATGATGAAAAAGGCTGCGCATAAATATAAACGAATCGTTCAGGTTGGAATGCAAAACCGCAGCGCACCATATAATATGGCTGCTGTGGAATATGTCAAAAGTGGAAAGCTGGGGAAAATCGGGCTGGTCAAAGTTTACAATTTAAAATCCGGTGGGCCCTTCACACTGGGAGATCCGGGCAAGCCGCCTCAGGGCTTTGACTGGGACACGTGGCTGGGACCGGCTCCTTTACGTCCCTATCATCAGACTATTTTCAAACACGGCTGGCTAAAGTTTTGGGACTATTGCGGCGGCGACCTGGCCGATGACGGTATTCATCAGCTTGATCTGGCAATGATGATTATGGGCGATCCGGGCTTGCCTTCTTCGGTGTCGTGCAACGGCGGGCGAATTGTCTACAAAGGAGATGACGCTGAAGTGCCGGATGTTCAGGTAGCGGCTTTCAATTTTAAAGATTTTATCATGACAATGGAAATGACAAATTATCCGCGCTACATGCAAAAGACAACGGCCACAATTAGACGGAATGATATTTTTCCATACTGGACGCAAAATGCCACGCGCATCGAATTGTACGGTTCGGAATCGATGATGACTGTTGGGCGGCATGGCGGCGGTTGGCAGGTGATGACTTCCGGCGGCAAGGTCGTGGATCAAATGTATGGTCGCGTCCCGGATTTTGTTCATGACCGGAATTTTCTTGATTGCGTTAAAAGTCGAAAAAAGCCAAATGCATTTATCGACACCATACATCCTGCTTGTTCTATGGTTTATATGGCGGCAATTTCTCTCCGTGTCGGCAACCGGTCGCTTCGTTATAATGCGAACAAAGAGCAGTTCATCGATCATCCCGAGGCCAATGCGTTGATTAAAAGAAAATATAGAGAAAAGTTCAGCATTAATGAGATTTAAGGGCATTTCGAAAACCATAAAATGGAGAGCGTTATGTCGAATGGAAAGATGTCTCGTCGCGGGTTCGTGCATTCTTTATTGGTTGCAGCCGCAGCTCCGACAATAATTCCGGCTACAGCTTTGGGAAATAATCGCGTACCTCCGCCAAGTGATCGAATTACACTTGGCCACATCGGCGTGGGAAACCGGGGGGGAAGTGTGATGCAAAATTTTCTTCGCGTCGCGAAGGCGCAGAGTGTTGCTGTTTGTGATCCTTTTAAAAACAGGAGGGAAGAACGCGCAAAGCAGGTCAATTCTTTTTATGCCGACAAATACTCCAGGAGATCTTTTAAAGGATGTGTAGCATATAATGATTTTCGCGGCTTGTTGGCGCGGGACGATATCGATGCCGTAGTGATTGCCACGCCCGTTCACTGGCATGTTCCCATTGCCATTGCAGCAGCAAAGGCAGGTAAAGACATTTACCTGGAAAAGCCACTCGGCATCAGCGTAATGCATGACAAAGCCCTGCGATCGACGATCGAACAGTATAGCACCATTTTTCAATGGGGAACACAGCAGCGTTCGGGAAGAGATTTTCGTTACGCTTGTGAACTGGTGCGCAACGGACGCATCGGCAAACTGCACACAATTCTTGCCTGGTCGCCGGACATCAGCAGTCAGGAGCCTTATTTTCATGCCCCGGATGGTTCCATGCTCCCCATTCCTGTTCCCGAGGGATTTGATTACGACATGTGGATAGGGCCTGCGCCCATGACGCCTTATACCAGCGATCGTTGTAATTCTTTTGGAACATATCATCATTACGATAATTGTATTGGTTTCATTGCCGGCTGGGGAGCGCATCCGCTTGATATTGCCCAATGGGGGAATGATTCGGATGATACTGTACCCGTGGAATACGCAGGAAACGGCACAATTGCTCATGGCGGACTTTACGAAACGATCAGCTCGTGGGATGTCTGGGCTACTTATCAAAATGGGGTCAAGCTGCATTTTATGAGTGAAGGCGTTGCCAGGCCAATTGTGCAAAAATATCGTCCGGGGTTTCACAGCCACGGAACAACTTTTATCGGCAGCGAAGGCTGGGTCAATGTTGACCGCGACGGCATCTACGCCTACCCTGAATCGCTGCTAAAATCCGTTATTGCACCTGATGAAATTCATTTGTACAAGAGCAATAACCACTATAAAAATTTTATTAATGGAGTGAGGACGCGAAAGCAGCCGGTCAGCACAATTCAGTCTGCCGTGCAAACGGATATAATTTGTCATTTGAGTAACATCTGTATCCGCCGGGAAAGAAAGATAAAATGGGACGCGGAAAAAGAGATGATTATTGGCGATGAACAGGCTGCGCGAATGCTTTGG
>JAACEJ010000717.1 GCA_011682565.1 Actinomycetota bacterium
CTCCGAAAATTGGCACGTTTCCCTGTTTTAAACAAGCTATCAGATCATCTGGATAAATATGATACGTATTTGATAAATCGTTTTCCCTTCTTAAAAAAGTTCTATTGGGCTTTTTTGCTTCAGTTTACAAAATAAAAAAACTGTTAATTCTCGTATTTCTTTTTCTGCCTGTAGCCAATTCGATGAAACGGATTGACCACAGTCGAGGCAATATTTTTCAAATGTGCGTTGAGCCTTTTGAAATAGCGAATGAGCAGAACAAAGGCAATGAGATCCTTGTTCACTTTTTTTGCTGACTGATTTTCATCGAACATCTGACGGAGTAATCCGTCGCATGTGCGTGAAATTTGACGATATTTTTTCAGAACAACTTTTGCGCTGTTTTCATCCTCGTCCCCAAACGCAGACAATGTAAGATTGAAAAAGTTGTCTGTTTCTTTATAAAGCTTTTTAAGCGGCTTATCATACTCACCCAAATCTAATTTTTTAGGTATCATTTCAACAATGTCTGCAATATTTTTATTATAATCTCCAATCCTTTCCAAATCATTGACAACCGATAAAAGTACAAGGGATGAAAAAAGATCCTGGCCTCCGGAGATGGAGAGATGCTCAAAAATTTTCTTGCGAACATTCCGGTGAAGTTTATTAATTTCTTTATCAATAGCCGAAATTTTTGCAATATCTTCGTCGACGGAAGTTTCTACCAGCGCGTTGGTGACCAGGGCAAACATTTGCTGTCCCATTTGCAGCATTTTAACGGCTTCGTCAAACGCAATATCAACGAGCCCTTTTTCAACCTCTTTTTTCCTTGAAAATAACATGTAAATTTCCTCCTTTTGAAGCAGAACTAAAAAATGACAATAAGTATAGGTATCATGAAAAGTAAAACAAAAACCCCGATAATAATAAAAACGTTCCGCTGTGATTTTCCGGCAAAGTTGCCGAGCCGCGTAGCAAGCGAAATGGGTAAAACTCTGAGCGGATAAAAAATGAGAATGCCAAAAATATTAAAAACCAAGTGAGCGAAAGCAACGGTGACGGCCACGGCATTGTTAGTCGCCAAGGCAGCGATGAGGGCTGTGACTGTGGTGCCGATATTTGCGCCCAGCGTATACGGAAATACTTGTTTCACCGTTAATATCCCTGCACCTGCCAGCGGCACGATCAGCGACGTTGTTACGGAACTACTCTGAACGATGGCGGTAACGCCCATGCCAAGCAATAAACTGGTAAAATCACTTCCGAACAAATATTTATCGATCACCATCTCAATTTTGCCAAGTATCATCGTCCTGACTTTTCTTACCATCTGCGCCAGGGAAAAGAAAAGCACAACGAGAGAAAGTATCGCCATGATAACAGCAGCATGTGGCAGGTGCCCCACAACGAGTTGGGTTAAATCGATCGCAGGCTGGATAATAAACTTTAGCGGATTAAATAGTTTTAGCCCGCCAATATCGACAAATCCGGTACCAAGAAGTTGCGCTGTTTTTTGAATGGGGTGAAACTTTAGCTCCAGGGGGAACAAGACGATGACGCTGAATACGTTGAACAAGTCGTGGACAATGGCAGCAGAAAAAGCGCGGCGAAATTCTGTTCGCCGTGTGGCGTGGCCGAATGAAACCAGCATATTGGTGACGGTTGTGCCGATATTGGCGCCCATAACCATTGGAATCGCATTTTCCAAACTGAGCGTTCCGGCGGCAACCAGGCCAACAATAATAGATGTTGTTGTGGATGAGCTCTGAATGATACTGGTTGCAAAGATTCCCAGGAAAAGGCCAAGATATGGATTCGATGTGGTGGAAAGGAGACTTTCAGCAAAACCTTTTCCAAATAGGTTGAACGAATGTCCGAGGAGATTGATGCTGTACAAAAAAAGATATAAAATGCCAATGAGAATCAGGATGTCTAACCAATTTTTCGTCTCTGTAAGATTTGGTTCGGATTCCATGGTCAATTCTCTTTAATATGTGAATATATTTGATCAGGTGACTTAAAATATGGCAGGGATAAATATATGAATTATACGCAAGTTTCCAATAACGTATTTTGCAATATCTCGTATACGAGGTGAAACGATATTCCTAATAGCGATCTTTATCTTTTGAAATGAGCGCCTCGATGTTTTGCAAGAGCGCCATGCTCATATAAGGCTTTTGCATCCACTTGGCAGGCGTACGTTTTATAAACTCGGCAAAAGTCGGATCGTAAGGCGAACCGCTGGAAAAAATAAAAGGCGTTCCGGCAGAAAGCTCGTAAAGGGCTTCCGCGCATTCCAGCCCCTCGCAATCGGGCAAGTGAACATCCAGGATAATTAAACTGATGTCGTCACTGTTTTCTTTTAATATTCGCACTCCTTCTTTCACTGTACCGGCGCTCAATACTTTAAAATGATAAAATGAAAGTGCCGTTTTCGTAACTTCAACAATGCCCTGGTCGTCATCAACAATCAGGATGGTTTTTGTTTTCTTTTCTTTTTCAGCTTCCTGTTTGGGATCGTTTATCACGGAGGTACCGGTTACTTCTTTTTGGGGTAGATACAAAGAAACGCTTGTTCCTTTGCCTGCTTCGCTTTCAACTGAAATAAAACCATGATGAGATTTGACTATCCCGTAAAC
>JAACEJ010000120.1 GCA_011682565.1 Actinomycetota bacterium
TAATCGATATTCCGAGGCTCCAAAGCAGATAGTTTTTGGTAAATGGAGATAGCCTTTTTTTGTCGGTCCGTCCAAACGTAATTTTGTGCAAGTATTTCAAGCGCCTTTTTATCGTTTGGATAATAGTGAAGCATTCTTTTATAAACACGGATCACCTGGTCGGGCATTTCATTCCAACTATACAATTGTGCCAGCCTGTACCAGACTTTTGCCGGTGAATGATTGTCCTGCAAATAGTTTTCGTATAGTTTTATTGCTTCGGGTTGTTTGCTATCCGCCACTAGTTGTTCGGCTTTATCAAGTAAAGGAACCGACCAGATGCCGGGATAATAATTGTCGTCAACCTGCTTGTCTTTTACTTTGGTCTCTTGTGCAAAAGTACTCTCGATAGTGAAAAACAATGTTGGCAAAGCCATTAACAAAATGACTAAATTTCGCATTATTCTCATTTTTCGCTCCGTGCGAAATGAATCGGGCTTGAGAGGGTAATGCTCACTTGGTTTTTCTTTGTTTTTATCAAGTAGCCGTTTGTAAATCCGTCATCCTTTTCCCAGATAATTTTTGCATCATGGATCGAGCGAATGCGCTGTCCGTCACGCGTATAAAAAAAGAAAAATATCGGTGTTGCACTCGTTTTAACAATAATGCGTTTTCCAAAAGCTTGATGAGTCAGGATTGTATTATTAAAGCTTTCCAGTTCAGGCAAAGCATTTCTGGTTTTCATGTATCGCAGCCAGGGATAATTCTTCCTCGCAAATTCCAGCCAATGTTTCAACTGAAAATAGAGTCCATTGTTTTGTGGTTTTCCGTACCAGTGAATGGTTTTAATATCAAATGAATTGAGCAAATCATCATCGTATCTTTCCCCAAAGGGGTACACATCATCGGGATGGACGAAATGGCTCCAAATACCCGGTGATTGCAGCAACGAAATCATTGCGCGTTTGTCAAAGTCTGTTAAGATAAAACCGCTGGTAACACGCGGCATATCATAAAAATGTTTATTCCATGGTTCCGGTTTATATTCGCGGTCCTGTCCCTTATCAAAGAAACCCAGATAAAGTCCGGCAATGACTTTTATGCTTGGGAAGCTTTTTGCAAGCGCTACGGTTCCCGTTGAATCATAAATATTAAGAGGGGGGACATAAGTAAACGGCAGTGCGCCGATGTTATCAATAGCCCAGCGCTTTCTGCCCTGGTCGAGGGCATTTTCCATGTTATCAATGTTTTGCCAATTTTTGATGACTAAGGATTGATGATTATACCCATGCAGTCCCAATTCAATGAACGGATCAATATGCTGAACCGCCCATTGAGAGGCATATATTTGTTTTTTCCCCATATTCAGCTTGCCGTTCAGCCATTCATAAAACCGGTAGGGGGGATGCGTTTTCCCGTTGTAATTAAAAACCAGTGCAGACGTATACTTTAAGCCAAACTTGTGTGCCAGCCGGATCATATCCGGGTACCAGCGAAGATAATAAAACTCGGTAACCGTCTGGTTAAATTCGGATTGAATGGGTTTAACTTTATTGTTAATGGAAGAATTAGGAAAATCATCCAGATAAAAGAGCCCCAGGTTCGCGATCTGTGTTATTGTGTAGGGTTGAATCATTGCAAGGGTTTTTATAATGAAACCGCGATTTACCTTATCAGAAAGCAAAGCTGTATTCCAGTAAAAAACCCTCCCCTTGCCATATTTGTGCAGCCAGGCGATCGGCTCTGATTTGGTTTTTGCGAATATGGTCGCAAGGCTGTCGATACGGACGATATAGCTCGAAATACCATCCTCGTTGATTTTGCAGTTTTCTATACCGGGCAATAGATTACGAGTAAAAAACAAATTTTGATTTTTTTTCTCAAAATCCGGCTCAACTTTGTCACTTAAAATCCCAAACACCCCGGAAAGATTCTCATTATATCCCCGATACATTACCGCGAGGCCTCCGCCGGCTGCGATAAAATCTGCTATTTTTTTACACGTTGCTGCCGGGAATTTGGAAATATATTCCGTGGTCACGGCAATGGACGAATAATGTGTTAAATTCGGTAATTCACCGTTGGAAATATCAAATTCATCAAAGGGTATTTTGCCATAGCGGAATGCTATTTTAGTTTGTTTAAACATGGAGCTCGCATAGGTATCCCGACTGGCATACAGAAGTAATACTTTTGGAGTTTTTAATTCTTTTATGAAAGTTTGCGTTCCTCTGCCTTTTGGCAAATTGCATTGGCAAAGTGCTGTAATGACAAGCAGTAGAAAAAGCAGCATTGTCTGAATTACAGGAGAAATATTTTTCAAAACGGTGTTCATCGAAAACCCTGTTCTCCTTCGCTGAGCGATTCATAGAGTTCAAAATGTTTGTCAAGCCGCGTTAGCTTAATCACTTTACTGACAACAGGGGGGACGTTGGCAAATTTAATTGTCCCGCCTTTTTCCCGTGCTTTTTTGTAAAAGACGACAAATAATCCCAGGCCCGAACTGTCAATGAAATTCACATCTCCAAAATCGACAAGAACATTGAACCTGCCGGCATCAATGATTTCTTGTAAAACCTTTTTAAGTTCGGCAGCCACGGAGACATCTATATCTCCCTGGAATGCCAGGATTGTAATGTTTCCGGAATCTTTTACTCTATATTTCATTTTATTTTGATCTCCCATTTTTTTATTGCCTCATTCTTTTTTTCCATTCTTTAAAAATGAAACAGCTTTCACATGATGGATCACCGTGTTTATGGCACTGGACGTGTTGAAAAGTCCAACAGGGTTTGTCCTTTTGCCAGGCCGGACAAGTTTTGCATATATTTTCCGGTTCACCCTTGAAAATCCAGCAGGGTTCTATTCTATCTGTCCCTGCATTTTTTCTTTTTTGTTCAACGGCTGAAATAAGGGCATCGACAACAAGCGGATCAAACTGTTTGTTTCTGCGGATTTGCAGTTCTTCCCTGAACTGCCCCCAATTTTGTGCTTTTTGCAATGTTTTGTTGGATGTTGCTTCCACATAGTATTCCGCTACCGCGATAATTCTGGCGCTCAAAGGAATTTCCTGCCCTTTCAGACCTTGCGGAAATCCCCAGCCGTCGTACCATTCATGGTGAGAACGAATTCCTTCGACAATTTCTGAACTTATCGGCAGGACTTCAACCATGTTTGCGCCGATAATGGTGTGGTTATAGTCCACATGATAACTTTCGCTTATGTCTGTTATGCCGCAAAATCCAATATCATGAATTTCTCCTGCCATTGAAATGTTTTTAATCCGGCTCGGAGAGAGGCCTAATTGCAATGCAATCTCGGCAGCCGTTTTGGACACTCTCTGTGAGTGCCCAACAGTGGCGGGCGAATGCATATCATAAGCTTTGCTCATCGCTTCGAGGGTTGCAGAATAACGTTCGGTAAACTGCTCGAAAAGTTTCGAGTTGTTGAGCACTAACTTGATTTGTTCAATGAATGTTGAAAGAATGGTCAGGTTAAACTCAATTCTATCCTCATTGATTTTATAATCCAAAAGGCTAAAAACGCCAAGCAGTTCGTTTTTTTCAACCAGTGGAACGGCGATAATGCTCTTTATCTTCAGGTTGGCGATAAAGTCATAGTCTCTGACAATCAGAGTCTCTCCGAATTCCGACGCCCATTCAAATAAACCATTTTGCGGCTGAAGGTTGATGTTTTCAAGAAATCCGGGCGGCAGGTTTTTATGTGCCCGAATAGAGAGTTTCGTTTTATCGTCATCGAGGATCGCCACAAAACCGGCATCACTTTGGCTGGCAGTCAACGCTAAATCCAGCAGCAGATCGACAAAGCGGTTTACTTCAAGGGCCGATCCGATCATCCTTTGGCTGATGTTGGTTCTGGATTGCAGCGTGCGTATTTTAGATTCCATTGAATCGACTGTTTTCAATGTCGAAACAGCAGGGGCTGCGGCCAGTGCAAAATGTCGAATTTGCTGCAAGATTCTGTCTTTAATTTTAGTTTCAATTACCGGCCCGGCAAGTAAAATCCCGATAAATTCCCGATCCTGAATTCGCAGAGGGATATTTAAAAACTTTCCCTCTGATTCAGTGATCAGGTTCATCTCTTTATATTTATCCAGGAGTTTTAAATTCAGGGGTGGGTGAGAAAGATTTTTTTCAGAATTATCCGGCACCATCTCTTGCCGGTCATCTTTATTTTGGGAGATGAGATTCATGCTCTGCAACAACAATTGCTGCCGCGTTTCGTCCAGGGCATAGAGATAGTACGCTTGCAACGGGTAAATCTCACTCAGGATGCGAAATATGGTTTTGTAGCCTTTTTCTTCATCCACAGTGTGAAACGGAAATTCGGCAAAGAATTGCCAGATTGCATATGTTTTTATTTTCATTTCATGACCATTATATTTTTTCCAAATGTGAAACAGAATTTTGAATTCTCGGTGATTTTAAAAGCTGTTTCACGCGCCTTATGACTTTAACCGGATCAAATGGTTTGATGATATATTCATCTGCGCCGCATTCCAATCCCTTTTTCGCATCTTGTATTTGTCCCCGCCCTGTCAGAATGAATATGAAGACGTTCCGGAAAACAGGATCATTCCGAAGTTCCTTGCACACCTGGAATCCATTTGTAATCGGCATCATAACATCTATAAAAATAAGATCGGGCTTGATTTGTTTTGCAAGGCTGAGGCCATCTCTTCCATTGTCCGCCTGATAGACTTCAAATCCTTTTTTTTCAAAAATATAGGAAAGAAGCCGGCGAATATAATGTTCATCATCCATCACCAGAATTCTTTTTGCTCGTTTCATTTTCACTCACCTCTGTTTTTTTAAAAATTACCAAGGTTATGTCATCTTTTTGAGATTGTGGGCCAAGATGTTTTTGTACCGCATCGAGAATTGCTCTTGCAATTTCTGCCGACGAAGCGTGGTAGTTTTGATCGACTATTTCGAGCATAATTTGTTCGGAAAAAAATTGCTGCTCCGCATTCCTGGCCTCTGTAAGGCCGTCCGTATAGAAAACAACGACATCTCCGCTTTCCAGCTTTGTACCGGTTTCGTCGTATATTTCCTCCTGAAAAAGTCCGACGGGCATGCCGCCGTCCTTGAGTTCGGTCCATTCACCGGTTTTGGCTTTCCGCAGAAAGGGGATAACGTGTCCCGAGTTGGTGTATAAAAGAGATCCGTTTTTTTCATCGTATATGGAAAACACAAGCGTAGCATACATTTCGGTGTTTCCGGTGTCGGCGCACATCAATTCATTGGCCCGGCCGACAATGTGTGCAGGAGAAACCTTCCCTTTCGCTTCGCTGCGGAGAATGCTTCGCAAAGAAGCCATCGTCAACGCTGCGCCCACGCCATGCCCAGAAACATCTGCGATTACAATCGCCCATCTGTTATCGGCTAAACGAAAATAGCCGAAAAAATCGCCGCCCACTTCTGTTGCCGGAATGCAATAGCCGGTGATGTCTACTCCTTTTATATCCGGACTGTGGGATGGAAGCAAACTCTGTTGTATCTCCCGTGCTAAACTCATTTCGTGCTTCAGTGCCTCGGTGGCCTGCATTGTCCTGATGAGTCTGCTGCTATGAATGGCAACACCGGCATAGCCGGCCAGCGCAGTAACCAATTTCAAATTGCTTGAATTGAAGACTTTGCCATTTGTTTTCCCTGCCAGGACTATAGAACCGAACGCTTCATTACCGGCGCTGAGAGGCACGGCGAGCATAGACCATAGTTCATCTTTTTTTGTTATTGATAAAATATCTGCCGGTATTCGATCAAATTTATCATAGAGAATTTCACTATTCTCCTCCAATGACTTTTGCGCGAGACGGATAAAAAGATTATCGTGACAATGGCGAGTGTCGCAGTTATCTTTTTGATAGGCTATCGCAAAAGTATTGTTTTCTGTTTTCAGCACAATAGCGCCGCTACCTACTCCCAGGACATCTATCGCTTTTTGCAGGATGAGACGGCAAATTTCCTTTTCCTCAAAAACTCCTGCCAATTCCGCAATGATATCATAAACGAGATTTAATTCTTCGTATTTTTCAATGATCTCCCGGGACAAGCTCTGCACTTCCAACTCGCCTTCAAATAAAAGCGATACGCTGTCTCGAATACTTGCAAGAATATCTTGACTTCTGAGGTTGCGTTCATTGTTGTTGTCGTTCTCTGTTACAATATAAAATTCTTCCTGATCAATTTTGAATTTGTTATGGTCGATATCGTTACCGGATTTCAGCCGGGATTTATAGCCTTCATTTCCAACGAGAACGTTTTCCTTTTTATCCACCAGGGCAACCGGAAATGAGAGATGTTTGCTCACTTGGTCAAAGAGTGTCTGAATACGAATTTTTAAAAGCGAAGAAAGAAGCATTACAAATATGATCCTGGTTTTGATTTATTATCTTTACCATTTGTTTTTAAAGAGAGATTCCGGCAAATATGAAAGACAACGACCTGCTTGTCTTCGTAGAAGATCGTCATATCCGAATATAGTTGCGAATAAGTCCGGCACCAGCGGAGAATCTTTTTCATAAAGTCCGGAACATTTGGCAAAAGGCCGGTATCAATTTTCGAATTTAATGAATCTTTTACTGCAAAGATAAATACGTCTTGGGTTGTAATGAAACGACTGTTATTATTGTGTACTGATTCCGGCGAAAAATTTTGCAGAAAAAAGCCGTAATCCATGAATCGCCCACTATTTAAAACCAATGCTCTCGTGCCAAAATGCGAAACAGCCGTCCATTGGTAGGGGAAAAACTTTTTCTTTATTTTGTAGACTGCCATTGTAAACCCATCCGGTTCCAGTCTGTTGTTGAATGAAGCAATGCCCGGTTTTGAAATGCCCCAGAGAACAACAATGACAATAAAAGTGAACGCAAATCTCAAGAATTCTGTTTTCAGCTTGATAGAACCAAACTTTTTTGTCAGGCCGGGTAAAAGTTGCGTCAGGATAAAGTAAAAAATAATTCCGATGTTGATACATTCAAAAACGGCAATAAACAAACCCACTTGTCGCCAATCGAGAATATTTCTCAACGCAAGCCAGTAGTTTTGCCACAGCACGAGCAGAAAAAACGTATAGAGTCCTGTAAATGATTTGGCTATCGCTGTCAGGATGTTTTTATCAAACACAGCAAGCGTCAGAACGAATATGCCGCTTAAAAATGTGATCAGTGCAAAAAGAAATTCGTTATACTGGAAGTGATCGATCGAGTAGCGAATGAAATGTTCGTTGTAAAAAAAGAATCTTGCTTTTTCCAGAAAAACATAATCGCGGGCAAGAAAAAATTGGAAGGAAACCATTGCTGCTAATGGAACAATGAAGAGTAAAATATGAACGAAAAAATTGATGTGCAAATAATTTCCAAGCTTTCGACGCCAAAACAAGGTTACCAGGAAAAATGTGATCACAGCAAATAATAACATGACTGCAACGAAGCGCGAAGTTAACAGTACTGTCAAAACGCCTGATACGAAAATGATGATTAAATATTTTTGCTTGAGAATAAAAGCCCGCAGGCCATAAAAGATCGTCGGGATGGCAATAGCCGTTGCCAGGGAAATGCTTTCAGCCTCAATTTGCTGGTTTATGGAAATGGGTAACAAATGAGTAAAGATTCCAAAAATTGATGCGCCGAGGATTCCGGCGTAGCCATTTCCGGTTATTGAATTAACTATGAAATAAATTGCAGACATGAGCAGTAATGTCGATATAATTCCGAAAAGATGAGTTATTATACCTACATCTGTGCGGGTTAATTGGTAAATAAAATCGATTAAAAATTGCATTCCCATTGGAAACATGCCGGAGGTAAAAGCCGAATGATTTAGTTCCAGTTTTTTAACCGACTCGATTGTCTGAAAAGTCTCGATGGCAAACGGTGAGGCATGCTGAAAAACCGGCCACAGTCTGATGACAGCCGCAATGATGAATACGGCAAGGAATAATATCTTTGGGAGCAAGTGAGAACGGTTTGTTTTCCGGATTAACTTTAGACAAAAAGCTTTAATTTCGATGCGGCGGTCTCTCTCAAGTTCCCTGAGAAAAAAAGTATTGAACAAAACCACAAATTTATCCAGGCCGCCAAAGTGAAAAATAATTCCCATACCAAGTGAAAAGATGATTACCAGAAGAATGATCAGGGTGTCGTATAAATGTAAAAATTCCAGGATATAACCAAGCAGAACAACGAACGTCACAGATAAAATAATCCCGGCAAATAGCTCGTGATGCCTTGTTTGGGTTTGATTCTGCAACCTGTAAAAACGCGGCAGCAATACAAAAAACAGCACTGCTAAAAAAGTAATGCGAAGAATGCTAAAGATGATGTCGATTTGATAGGAATTCA
This sequence comes from Actinomycetota bacterium, assembly GCA_011682565.1. Lineage (GTDB taxonomy): Bacteria > Zhuqueibacterota > Zhuqueibacteria > Residuimicrobiales > Krinioviventaceae > Hydrothermomicrobium. Next base: position 8,345 of record JAACEJ010000120.1, read on the forward strand.
TTTTTCAGTCTTTTGCCTGCTCATAAAA
>JAACEJ010000718.1 GCA_011682565.1 Actinomycetota bacterium
TTTTTGCTACAATAAATCAGGCTGCAACACTGGAATTACGGACTTATGGGATGACTGTGAATTAGATTTTACTCCTTTTGACTCTAAAACGAACCAATTACCATGTTTATCTTTTAAATAAAAGTCTCCATGATGATCGGGATGCTTTCTCCCTTCCCATTTCTCTCTAATTCTTTCAACAGTGTAACCCAAAAATTCTAAGCGCTCTTTTAGCAGTAACTCAGTTATTGATCCACTAACATAACCTTGTGCATTGGGACTCAATTTTAATGCTTTAAGAAAAATCTCTAAAGTTGTTTTAAATACTTTAGATACGAAATTTTCTAATTTTGTAATAATAGACATATTTTTCCTTCTTTATATTTATTTTTACACATAACAATGATTATACAGTCTGTATAAAATGTGAAACACAGACTTTCTTCTTCTGTATACTACCCAAACTCGCAATTTCTTTCAAACCCAATTCTAAAAATCTGTGCAATCTATGAAACTTGTGCCTTAGGTATCCGGTGGCTTAATTTCCTGCACTTTTTACTCAAAATGCGTTCACTTTTTTGCACATTTTCGAGTATTTTCAACCGTTTCACGTTATTTTTCGAATATTTTCGCTCGTTTTCGCTCGTTTCGTCTTTACCTATCCCGCCTAATCGCTACAAACCAACCCAATAGAGCTTGTTTTTAGCTCAAAAACTCACATCTAACTCCCAAAAGTTTTAAAATTTACCCTCCAAATTCCAATTTTCCCGAAAGTTTCGGAAAACTAACAGGCCGTTTTTTTGGGGAGGGTAGTTTCGCATAAAAGTTCTTGATTTTTGTTTTTTTAATCATACTATAGTTTGGTTATTATTTGGGCGGTTAGCTCAGCTGGCTAGAGCGCCTGCTCGACACGCAGGAGGTCGTAGGTTCAAGTCCTATACCGCCCAATAAGAAGGCCCTCGCTGCTACGCAGCACAATAAGTTGATCAGCTTGAGTTACAGCCCTATCGGCTCACAAAGGTTTTCCCTGCTATTGGCAACCCGTCCACAATGCTGACATTTGAACCTGGGGCTTGTGATCAAAGCCTTATATTCCTGCGGCTCACTAACATGTAATCGTTGCGAGACTATATAGCATAAGTGTTTGCCATGAGAAGAACTTGTACATTCCGGATTACCACCACTTTTTTTCTCTGACATTTTTAACCTCCCATACTAATTCTGATTAACAAATACGTTCAGTCTTTCGTTACCCTTAACTTATGCACACACAACGCGCATCTTATTACCCTAAAGGGTATCACATAACAGATGTCTTGAATTTTGCCAACACTTTCGGCAGAAAAATAACCAATATCCAGATAATCATAGCCGCCAAAGCAATAAACAGCACCTTGGTCGCTCCAATTATCGCTATCAGCGGAATGACCGTACTGGTCCATAGTCCTCCGCCCATGAAAGGCTCGTGCACAATCTGCTTACAGGCAAAGGCATCAGCCGCCGGAGTCTTATAATCCGGATCGACCACACGCAACAGCAGCAGTCCCGTAGCCGTTACACCCATCGACTGGCCAAGCTCCGCAATCGAACGTTCGAACCACGCGTCCGGCAGCATTCGCCGGGCAAGAACACCTACGCAGAAAACGTTCCACAATATCCCTGCAACAACAAGAATGAGCAGCGGCACAATCGCGGCAACCACAACTTCGAGTTTAATCATCGCAATCGCGGCAACCACAAGAAAGTCGAGCGAACTGTTCTGTATCCGCCGCATAAGTCCAAGGTCGATAAGATCGTGCCTGTCAAAACGCTGCTCGCAAAACTGAACAATCAACCCGCCAATCATGCACAACGGAAACAGTGGAAAACTGCTGAGCAGCCTGTGTTTTGAAGGCCATGGCGAAAAACCCTCTATCCCGGCCAGTCCATATTTTATCAGCATTCCAAGACCAATAGCTATTCCGACAACAACGATATGCAGGGTAAATGATTCGATTGCATCGCTGCTTACGGTAAGTTTGCCGGCACTTGGCCTGCGGTCAACCGGTATAACGCCGATAGAATCATCTTCGGTCTCCTCATTATACTTGCGGGCATTTTGAACATATCCCCTGCGAACCGCCCAGTTGATAAGCACCATACCGACAACGATTGCCGAAACTATGCCGCCGGTCGCGCTGGCCAGGGCAAAATCCTGACCCTCTGGCCATCCACGGTCAACAAAGACCGGCCCCATCGCCGCAGCCGTTCCGTGACCGCCCTCAAAACCCACCGGCAAAATAGCGGCAAACATTGAGGGAAGCTCCGGATAAAGCTGCCCAAGAAAAAGTACCCATAAGCCAAGCCCGACAACATACTGACCCCAGGCGACAATCTGGCCGTATGCCAGTTGCGGCCCGGCGCGCTTAAGCAGCAATGATACTTTGGGAATCTTCACGCCGAGAAACAAACACGCGAATACGACATTGATAAGCAGGCCGGGAATCCTGCTCCACGGCGCTGAAATTTCTGAAATTGCCGAGTTAAGCGACGCCATCACTTCGCCGTGCCCCCGCAGCAATGCGAACGTCTGGATAATGATAAGCCCGGCCAATCCGCCGATGACACAGGAGGGCAGATATAACTTGTGAAGCAGCCG
>JAACEJ010000719.1 GCA_011682565.1 Actinomycetota bacterium
CTACATTCTGCAATTTCATTTCATCCGTTTGGCTTGAACTTATACTTGGCTCCAGAGTAAGGAGGTGTTTTTTAGGTATCCTTTGTGCCTCGACAAGAATCTGTCTCCATCTGTCTTTGCATGTTTTTTTAACAGCCAACATAAATAATTTATTGTCCGGAAACTCATGATCTTTGTATTCCTCTATTCCCGGAAAAATAAAATCTGGTCTGCATTTTAGTTCTGTTTTTTCATTAAATGAAAAGCTAACTTTATGATCAAGGAATATTTGTTTTAAGTGGTTTTCAAACGCATGCCCTGCCCTAGATTTTCTTCTGTTTTGGACACTAAGTGAAAAAGAAATAAAACGTTCAGTATCTTCAAATCCTTTTTTTAACTGATCGTCAATGATATATTTTTCAAATGTTCTGAAAAGTACTTCTTCATGCTCCATCCAATGAAGTATAGATTCATCTGGTTTTCCTTTCGAATTACTAATTTCGGAAGTTTTTTTAGCAAAAGAGGAGAATGCTTTCGTTGATGGAAATCCTTCCGGAAATTCTTTTAATAAAATATCTATATAATTCTCCTCAACCAAACTGTCTGTAACATCAATCCCCAGTTCTTCTAAGATAAGCTTACTGATTAGGTTAAGTTTTGTAGTATTATTTTTCTCATAAATATGAAAGTCCAAGCCTTTGTTTAAATTTTCATTTTCAATATTAAATAACCAACATATTTGATTTTCTATTGTACTGCCAGATTCAGAAATAATAACAAATAATGTATTATCTTCTCGCTTACATATTAGTAGCAAATCTCCTTCGTTAACTTCGTCAAAAACGCTGACAGATTGATAGTACAGCCGATACTCTGATCTTGTTGGATGATTTTCACGGGCATCGTACCAAGTCAGCTTTCCTTGAGCCGAAATGTGTTTATCCTCATTGTAACTTAGATATAAAAATGTCGTATCAAAAGTTTTTTTTTCTGAGCCTAACATTTCCTTAAACTCTTTGATACCATTGAATTCATGTTGATTTGACCTCAGGCCGTCCGCTTCTACCGCACTTAGGTATTTTGCTGATACTGATACAAAGTAGTCTGATAAATACCCTTTTTTCATTTTGTCCTTAGAACTTTAATTATTTCTTTTGCAATGTCATAAACCAATGGAACAATAACAGCATTGCCAAACTGTTTGTAAGCCTGAGTATCTGAAACAGGTATTTTGAAATCTGGTTTTATCTGAGTAAAACCCATCAGGTTAGCACATTCCTTTGGGGTAAGCCTTCGAGGATTTTTGTTGGTTCTCTGAGGAATAAGTATTTCTGAGCCGTCTTTGTAATAGCGTGCGCTAAGGGTTCGAGCTGTTCTATCAAGGTTAGTCATGCCGTAGCCAAAACCGTTGCCCTTGGCCTTGTGTTTTCTGGCGTATTCCTGTAAATAAGTCCACAGGTGGTCAGTAAGGGTATATTTTCCCGGGACATTCTTTTCAAGAATATCTTTGAATTTGGGTTTTCGTCGCGGAATAAACTCAGGAAAACTGAAAAAGGCAGGTTCACGGAAACCAACAATGAATATTCGTTCCCTGTGCTGTGGAACATAAGCATCAGCGTCCAGTACCTCATCGAAGATGGTGTAACCGAGTTCGTTTTCAAGGACATTTTTGATTATTCGATAAGTATTCCCTTTGTCATGGCTTTTAAGATTCTTGACGTTTTCAAGGAGAAACACGGCAGGTTTCTTGTCACGGATTATCCGTTTTATCTCAAAAAAGAGAGTTCCCTGAGTTTGATCCTCGAATCCGTGTGGTTTGCCCAAAGCGTTTTTCTTTGATACTCCGGAAATAGAAAACGGCTGGCAGGGAAAACCGGCAACTAAAATATCGTGATCAGGGATTTCAGAACTTGGTATTTCTCTAATGTTGCCTCTTGGTTTGTCTCCGAAATTCGCTTCATAAGTTTGTTGCGCGAATTTATCCCATTCAGACGAAAATAAACACTTGCAGCCTGCCTTTTCAAAAGCAAGGCGGGTCCCGCCGATACCTGCAAATAAATCTATAAAAGTCAATTGTCTTTTATGAGGTATAAGTTCATATGTGCGATTCCTTTTGTGCCGGATTTCTACCTTGTCGCCTGATATTAAGGCATTGGTTTTGACAAAATCCCTGACCCAGGCACGTTCCCTAAAAAACCAGCGTGGCCTTCCGGTTCTTCCGTCTGTAGGAATGTCTGTTTTGATTGGGCTGGGAAGACCAAGGGCTTTGATAGTAATCTGTGTACCCTTCTTACTTTTCGTTGGACCGCCGAGGATGCCCTCGGGAAAAAAATCAAGACCGCAAGACCGGATGTTTAGCTTCTCGTTTTTGATGGCTCCTGCAGTTAGTTTGATTACGCGCGATTCCATTGCGTATAATCCTCCTTATAATCCGCAAATATAACAATTGTCCTGGTATCTGGCAATAGGGGGATGTATTTTTAATTTACAATTGAATGAAAACCCTCTGCGGTACAGGGCAAAACCTCCCAGCACAGGACTGGGGGCTAAATATTAAAAACGTGCGGTAAAACGCGGGGTGAAATATTTGATGAAATGCTCGGGCTGATTATTCTTTGTTTAAAGCAGTGATTTTG
>JAACEJ010000121.1 GCA_011682565.1 Actinomycetota bacterium
TTCCCTATTTTGATGATGCGATGATAAAAATCCTGTGAAAAGACGTCATCACCGATTCTGGCGATAACCATGGTCACCGTTTCATCGGTGGAAACCAGACGCCCGAAAACCATATCGTTGTCCCGAACCTTTTGCTGCAACTCTTGCAATTTTTTATCGCTTTTGGGCACGCGTTTGTAAAAGGCTTTCACATCCATGCCGTCCTCGGTACCGACGATATTATCCGCCGTATACAGCGAAGTGACGTCGCTCTTGTCGATCTCTTTCATCTTTTGCAGTTCTTTGGTCAGGTCTTTAACCTTCTGCAATGTTCCGGAATTGAAAACGCCGTTTTTGTTCTCCAGGGCGATGATGATCCCGTCCTTAATGTCGAACCATTTTTCGGCCTGGTTACTGTAAATAAATGCCGGATGCTGCTGTGGCATATACTTGTCCAAATTGGTTTCCATGCGCGAGTTCTTTTTCATTACCACAAAAAAGGCGACGGAAATCAACAGGATGATAATCAACACCATTTTTGGGTATTTCAGTAATTTGGTAATTAATTTTTCCATGTTTTTCTCCTATTGGCAAATATGTGAACTTTGGAGTACTTGGCGTCTGTAAATATTTACTTACATTTCATAATAAAAAAAGAGCACTATTTTTTAATCATTTTTTTGATCGAATCCCACAGTTTTTTTCCTTCTTCTTCCAGATTGTATGAAAAACCGGACAAATGCCACTTGGCCACCATAAAACGCATGGAGCCCAATAAAATCATGGAGAGATGTTCGCTGGAAATATCATCACGAATCTCTTTTTTAGCCTGTCCCTGCTCGATAATTTCTTTAAATATCTTCTGCGTTAATGCCATGATTTCGATGATCACATCCGACAGCCGGTTATCATTCTGAAAAATTTCCTCGGCAAAGATAACCACCGCCAGCGCAGGTTTTGCTGCAAATTGCTGAAAACGTTCTTTGAAGAGAAAATGTAATTGCTGAATCGGTGCTAGTTCTTCCTGGCGGATCCTGGAAGATAGCGACTCGGTGTTTTCCTTAAATATTTCCAGGATGTTCAACAAAATATCTATCTTGCTTTTAAAATGCCGATAAATCGCCCCCTCTGTTACACCAACTTTGGCTGACAGGTTTTTAATTGTTAATTTTTGTATACCTTCCCGGGCAATGAGCTCGATGGCAGAATCAATGATTTTCAATTGTCTGTTTGTAAATGGAGTCATAATATCGTATTTCCTGATAATAGTAAGTAAGCGTTTACTTATCTATAAGATAACAAAAAAAATCATTATGTCAAGTTTTATTTATTTTTTATGATTATACGCATAAAGGCGCCGCCACTCCCTGCTGAAAAGATATTTAGCCGGGTTGTTTGCATAATTTTGTTGATTTTTTTGAAAAAAAGTAACCTTTTCGTCGCTTCGCTCCTCGCGATGACATGCTTTTCGCTTTTTTACGAATTTGTCTTTTATCAAGATTTCATTGTTTCTTTGTGTTATTTTGAGTATTCTTTTTACAGAGTCGAGAGTGATATAATTGAACACCAAAAAGGACTGGCAGGTATTGAAATGAGTTTACTTGTAAATACTGTATCTACGCAAAGCCATCATACGAATGCAGGTTTTCGCAATCCCTTTCCGGGCTTTAAAGAGACCAAAATTACCGATTTTTTCAAGTGGAAAATATTTGACTCTTTGAAAAACGGAAAACCGCAAAAGCCGAAGAGATATTATTTTGAAATTGTTGAAAACAACGGCAAGTATTTACGGGAAAACAAGACCGATTTTACCGTCACCTGGATCGGGCATTCCACACTGCTCATTCAAATGGATGGAATGAACATCCTGACGGATCCGATCTGGAGTGAACGATGTTCGCCTGTGCCGTTTGCCGGGCCAAAAAGATTTGTAAAGCCGGGACTGGCCCTGGAAGATCTGCCGGACATCGATGTTGTCATCATTTCGCATGATCATTATGACCATCTGGACAGGACGACAGTGAAAAAGCTTGGCAAGAAACCGCTTTATCTCGTGCCGTCTGCGGTGAGTAAGAGGTTGCAAAAATGGGGGTTGGATAACTATAAAGAATTGGATTGGTGGGAGTCGCTTCAGCATAACGGCATTGAATTCGCCTGTATGCCGGCCCAGCATTTTTCAGGCCGTACCCCCGGCGATCGTAACAGAACACTCTGGTGTAGTTGGGTTTTTAGGGGTGAGAAGAACAATTTCTATTTTGCCGGTGATTCGGGCTATTTCCCCGGATTCAAAGAGATTGGCCAACGCTATGGCCCGTTCGACCTGGCAGCCATTCCTATCGGCTCTTATATGCCGCGCTGGTTTATGCGTCCGATCCACCTTGATCCCGGAGAGGCCGTTCAGGCGTTGCAGGATGTGAAAGGGAAAATATGCATCCCAATCCACTGGGGCACTTTTGACCTGGCCGATGAACCTCTCGACATGCCTCCGAAAGAATTATTACACAACGTCGATAAACTGCATCTCCCTCGGGAGAATTTCTTGATTTTACAACACGGGGAAACACAAGTTGTTGCAGGTAATCATTGAGTTCATGTTCTGCGCCGGAAACATTTTCGGCACGATTTTGTTGCAAAAGATAGAGGTCAGTGGAAATTAACCAAGCCCTTTTCAAAGCACTCCTTTCTCCCCGTTCACACTCATTCAGAATGAATCTTATTTCCCCGAAAAGAATATCGATTTTTCCCGGACGCAAAAGTTTGACAACACGTGGCTAAAATGCAACATGTGCGATATGTTTTGGGACTTTGATAATAGTATCTCATTCGTAAAAGTCTTATTATTAATTACTTTCATTGAATTGTCGACGAGTGATTACGTGAAATAATTGTACCTGGAAACTTGTACTGTACTGTCATTTAAAAAGAACTCTTAAAAGTGAAGACTTTGAAAAGGAATGATTTTCATGGCACTTCATACTTTCGATATCGCCATTATTATTTCATATTTGCTTTTAACGATACTCGTTGGTTTTTATTTTTCAAAAAGCGCGTCAAAAAATCTGGATGCATATTTTTTGGCCGACAAAAGTCTTCCCTGGTATATTCTTGGTATTTCAAATGCCTCCGGTATGTTCGACGTTACGGGCACGATGTGGCTCATTTATATTCTTTTTGTTTATGGTTTGAAAAGTGCATGGCTTCCCTGGCTGTGGCCGGTATTCAACCAGATTTTTTTCATGGTTTATCTTTCCATCTGGCTGCGCCGCTCCAATGTTTTAACCGGCGCGGAATGGTTAACCTTTCGATTTGGAAAAGGAACAGGCACAACTCTGGCGAACATTAGTATGGTTGTTTTTGCGCTGGTGAGTACGATAGGCTTTATTGCTTACGCTTTTAAGGGGTTTGGCAAGTTCGCCTCTATTTTGCTGCCCTGGCATATTTCGCCGAACATCTATGCACTCATTATCATGGGAATTACCACGTTATATGTCGTTAAAGGCGGCATGTTTAGTGTGGTATCGACCCAGGTCCTGCAATTCGGTGTCATGACCCTGGCTTCTATCGCTATCGGCATAATCGCTATTGTCAGAGTCTCTCCCGAGATGATTAATCGGGTCATTCCTGATGGATGGAAGAATATCTTTTTCGGCTGGCATCTCAATCTGGACTGGAGTGGTGTTATGGAATCGGTGAATGATAAAATCGCTCAGGACGGATATTCTCTTTTTACGATTTTCTTTATGATGATGTTGTTCAAAGGCATCCTGGTTAGCATGGCCGGACCAGCGCCGAATTATGATATGCAGCGTATCCTTGCGACCAGAAGCCCGAAAGAAGCCGGTTTAATGAGTGGCTTTGTTAATATCGTTTTAATCTTCCCTCGCTACCTGATGATAGCCGGGTTTACAGTTCTCGCTCTTGTTTTTCTCAGGCCGGAACTAAGAGCGATGGGAACGAATATCGACTTTGAATTAATCCTGCCGATCGCTATTGTGAATTTTGTCCCCATCGGGTTATTGGGTGTCTTGCTTGCCGGATTGTTATCCGCATTCATGTCCACTTTTGCCGCGACCGTCAACGTTGCTCCGGCTTATATCGTTAATGATATTTATAAACGCTACATCAATCCAAACGCAAGTCAAAAAAGATATGTTAAAGCCAGCTATTTTGCTACGCTGGGCGTAGTAGCAGCCGGGATCTGTTTTGGTTTTGTCGTCCAATCTATTAATCAAATTGCTTTATGGATTGTTTCGGCTTTGTGGGGCGGATATGCTGCTGCAAATATCTTAAAGTGGTATTGGTGGCGATTTAACGGATACGGTCTTTTTTGGGGAATGACTTTTGGCCTGGTCGCCGCATTGGGCATTCCCGGCTTATTACCCGGCGTGTCTGTATTAAATTCGTTTCCGATAATTTTGCTTGTTTCCTCGATCGCCTGTTTCCTCGGCAGTTTATTAACAAAGCCCGATGATGAGGAAACACTAAAGAAATTCTATATCACCGTGCGACCCTGGGGCTTCTGGAAGCCTATTCATGCCAAAGTACTTGAGCAAAATTCCGATTTCAAAAGGAATCAAAACTTTCGCCGCGATGTGTTCAATATTATCATCGGCATGATCTGGCAGATATCACTAACGGTTTTGCCCATTTTTATTATTATCAAAAAAGCCAATGCCATAATCATCGGGATTGTTGTCTTGATGTTAACTTTTTTGATACTCAAAAAGAATTGGTATGATAAATTAGAACAGGAGTAACAATTAAAATAAACCGACAACTCTTAGCTCGTTGCTATTTCGAATAGTCAGTTTTTTGCAAGCCCGAACTTTTTAAAAGTTTGAATAGTAAATTTATATTCTCGTTTTGCACTTTATATCAAAGGTCATTTTTCAGATAATTGCCTGGTAATGACTTTAGTCATTCCGGGGACCATCTCAAAAAAAAGCCCGATCGAAACATCAACCGGGCTTTTTTATTTTGGGGAGGCATTTTAATTCGCCATTCCAAACAACCATTTTAAAAATTGTTAATTCTGCTCCAGCACCAGCCCTGTTGGAGCCGCAGGCGCGGTCATGTCCTGGTTATTCGTCCTCCCGATGTGAAGCACCCAATCTCCTGTAAACGGGGGATCAAGATTGACAGACGATCCGCCGTTCACCTGGAGCTTTGCGCTATATGTACCTTCGCGTGGGTTAAACCATTCCATTGGTACGGTTCCGGAAACGCCCGAAAGATCGACCGAAACACTTCCTCCGTCCCTGGAGTATGCGAGGTACTCCTGACCAGGAATCGCAATGCAATACCCATTATTCACCAGCTCATTGTGAGGTTCCATTTTCCACCATTCAGTGTTGTCCATAAAACTGAAAAGCCATTTTAGCTCCTTTTGCTGCTGCGGGTTCGCATCCAAATCCCATCCGCCCTTATCCGGAGCAAATGTGGAGAAAAAACCGGCTGTGAAAAAACCACCCGCCGTGACAATTTCCCATGCACCAATGCGAATATCAGCATCCGGATTGTATCCGGCGTAACCATACTCACTATTCACAACCGGTTTGTTAAAAGCGCGGTCGCGCTGTATGTCTCTGTGCCAATACGGACTTTGTTCCATCACAAAACCAAGCCATTCTTCATCACCAAATTCGCGGCTGCTGGAACGCCCGGTTGGATGCAAGCTAATCGGATGTTTGTAAGGATCAGCCCGATATACAAGTTCGCCATGATCTTTCCAGACCTCTGAGCTCATACCATAATCCTCATAAACTTCATCATATTCTCCGCACAGGACCCAGAAAATATTGTACGCTGCATATCTTGCGACAAGATATTTCTCATACTTTTCAAATTGATCGGTGCTGAACTTTGCAAATTCCTGTGCCCAGGTAAACAGCATAACCGGCACAACCCCTTTGGATAAAGCATAATCGAAACGCTTGTCAACCCATTTAAAATAACCGGGATTCAAATGGTCGTAATCTTTGCCATCCGATGTAAGTGCAAACACAGGGCCGCCTTCATTTTTCCAAAATGAATCGCCATTAATATAACTCACCAGAATAAATTGCACAGCATCGTAACCTTGCGAAGCCCTTAAATCTATATAAGGCTTCCAGCGTGCTTCAAAGGGAATGACAGAGGTTGTCGCCCGCCAGGATGTTTCTCCTTTCCACATCCAGGGCGTCCCGTCATCGTACATAAAAGTGTAAGGATGATCGGGGTTCTTATGAATGAATCCTTTGCTGTCGGAAGCAATGCATTCAAAGCTCCCGGAGGTATTCAATTCAGAGCGGGACGATGTGATTGTGTATTGCCATTTCCCGACTTCTGTGGGTGCCATTCGCACCCGCCAGATATTTCCTCCATCCCAAAAGCCATCTATTTCAATGGTTTTCGTCGGGCCTTGAAATACGCCGTGCAATGTTACATCTTTATACTTGTTTCCTGCAATGTCCGGCGCTACAATGGGCAAATCAAATATCTGGTATTTCCCCACTGTAGTTGGAATTTCCGTTTTCGTTGTGAACTGAAATTGCAACGGATTCTGCAAGTGGTTGCCCGATTTATCGGTTAACTCTGTTGACAGATTCACGGTATAGGTTGTAAGAGGATCGAGCAGCCCTTCCGGTTCATAATAAATTGAACTACCGGCAGATTTTAATTCTCCGGGAACATTAGGGGAAATGCTAAATGCCGCTTTAGCGCTGTTTATATCTATCGATTCATTAAAAACTATAGCAATGTAAGGGTTCACCTCGGCATCCGAAGTGCCGTCTGCCGGGCTGAAATCTGCAATTTCCGGCGGCGTATTATCTTCAAACCGGTAAAATTTAAAATTAGAGTAGGTAATGAAACGCGGAACCTGAAAGCTCAACCCCTTGCAGCCGAGTGCCGAACCAATACGCAGACTGTGATCAGGGGGAGCATATTCTTCGCCAAAAGAACTGTAATCACAACGGACGATCAACTCGCCATCAATGTAATAAGACATAGCACCTTGTCCCCACTCCAATTCTACGTGATATGTATGTTCCTTTTGCCAGTCGACAGGGCCATATTCCACTTCAAAGGCGTGAGGATCATCTTCATAACCACCATCATAAGCCGATACATTCAGACGAAACCGACCGTGTTTCCATTTATAGACATCCCCTTCAACATAACCAAAAAGATGTACGGAGCACTTGTACGGATTATGCCATTGCTTTACGCCGCTGGGCATGGTTTGGCCATACCAAAGATTGCCATCGTCTCTGTCCCACATATTGAAAAGAGTATAATGAACATCTTCCTGTTCTTCGCCTGATCTGTTGTAACCGATGTTTGGGAAAACCTCGTTGCTTGCATAAAGTCCGACAACATCAAATTCGACCTTGCCGTAAGAGCATGTTGCAATATCGTATTGGATATAGTCTTCACGTGCTTGCGTTTTCCAACCATTTTCCGTAAACACGCCGCCGTGCACAATTCCTGATGCCGTGCCGTTAGTGAGCGGCTCATCAATTTCCAATGTGCCGGCTGAAAAGGCGAATTGAGGAAACAGAAGAATAATTGTGAGCCAGTGAAGCTTATTCTTTGCAAAGATTTTAACTAATGTTGCCATTTTGATCTCCAGTCTTGAATAATCAATAAAGCCTGATTTACCGCAACTACCCATTCTTCAAACATCATGCCATGCGATAAAGATATTTGTGTCTCACGAACCATTGTTTATTAAAAGATTAGACTCTTCATAGCTTACCTTCTTCGTCCGTTGCTACACCGTAACTGTTGCTTAAAAGCGCCTGTCTCTCCAAGTTATTGAAAACAATCTAATTGCGTCTGTGGCATAAAGTCGCCATCAGAATGGCGATTAATAAACAAGCGAACAAAACACCTCAATTGAACTCGTATCCGGTCATTTAACCGGAATAAGGTTCCAGGCATCTCAAATAATGATTTTTTCTCTCGGTTGCAAACGGCCAAACTCCAAAATGTATTCATCGAATTTCTAAAATGTTTTGGAATACGGTTTCGTAGTTTATTTTATTGCAAAAAAACGTATTTTTCTCCCCGGCATCATTTTTTGTCATGCCAATACGCTGATGTCCTTTCTAAGGGCTATGTGTCTTTTAGCGGACAAAACTTTCACGAAGATTAGTCCTCAATTATGAGTTTAAGAGCAGGAATAAAAGTTTAGTCTGTCGGTAATTATGAAAATAAACAACGATTTCCATGTGCAGGGATGAAAAAACGGAATTGGCATGATTTTAGCAATTAGAAAGAAACCACAAGAATCAGAAAGCATCGTTGACGATCGACCACCCCAAAAACATGGAGTTGTTTTTGATATGAAAAGCCGGCGCCCCTTTAAATGGACCATCTTTCCCG
>JAACEJ010000720.1 GCA_011682565.1 Actinomycetota bacterium
GGAAATCCACAAGTCCGGTTCTGTGAGGGGCATTGAAACTCCTCATTTTCAAAATGTACTTTAAATTTGGAGTCATATTATGTCTACTCGACAACAAGTAAGCCGCCGAAAGTTTTTACAATTTGTTGGCGCCGGTGCACTGGTATCTTCGACTGGCCTTTCTTGCATCGCCCGAAAGAAAAAGGCCCCAAAGCCAAACATTATTTTTCTTTTAACGGATGACCAGCGCTGGGACACGATGAGCTGCATGGGTAACAAGATCATCAAAACGCCAAACATGGATGCTTTGGCAAGAGACGGTGTCTTGTTCAAAAATGCTTTTGTCACCACATCCATTTGCTGCGTCAGCCGGGCAAGTATTTTTCTCGGCCAGTATGCCAGACGGCATCACATCAATGATTTTAAAACCGACTTTACAGCGGAGCAATTATCCCAAACGTACCCCATGCTGCTGAAAAAGAACGGCTACCGTATTGGTTTTATCGGCAAATACGGGGTGGGCAAAAAAATACCCGCTGATCGATACGATTTTTGGAAAGGCATTTCCGGCCAACCGGTTTATGAGCAAAAGGATGAAAACGGCAATCCCAAGCATTTAACAAAAATTATGGGAGATCAGGCGCTGGAGTTTTTGTCCGACGCAGATAGGAATAAACCTTTTTGCCTGTCCATCAGTTTCAAAGCGCCGCACGTGCAGGACGGCAATCCGCGCCAATTTATTTACGATCCGGCATTTAAAGATTATTACAAGGATGCGACCATACCTGTCCCGGAAACCGCTGATCCGAAATATTATGAGGCTTTTCCGGCATTTTTCAAAAAGAACAATGAAGGCCGCCGGCGCTGGCAGATTCGTTTTTCCACGCCGGAAAAATATCAGGAATCCGTGAAAAGCTATTACCGGCTCATCACCGGAGTAGATATGGTTGTCGGAAAAATCCGTGAAGCTTTGGCAAAACAAAAGCTGGATAAAAATACAGTCATCATTCTTTTGGGAGACAATGGTTTTTATTTGGGAGAGCACGGCTTGGCAGGAAAATGGTTCGGACACGAAGAATCCATTCGCGTTCCGCTCATTATTTACGATCCGCAGCTTCCGCCACAATTGCGTGGACAAAAACGCGATGAAATGGCATTGAACATCGACATTGCCCCGACAATACTTTCTCTGGCCGGTGTGCAAATTCCGCAATCCATGCAGGGGCGGGATTTGATGGCTCTTATAAAAGGAAATGCCCGCAATTGGCGCCACGATTTTTTGTATGAACATTTATTCAAACATCCTGCCATTCCCAAGTCTGAAGGCGTCGTCGGTGAGCGTTTTAAATACCTGAGATATATCGATCAAAAACCGGTTTACGAAGAACTGTACGATTTGAAAAACGACCCGCATGAGGAAAAAAATCTCGCTGCTGAAAAAGAGTATGCACCGGTTTTGCAAAAGATGCGCAAACGGTGCGATGAATTGATTGCCGCGGAGAGTTAACTATCGATGTACTTTTTGATGTTAATTCAACAGTCTCTTTTTATCAAAATATTATCTATGAGTCGCTCGTAAAAAGTTCTGATATGTCATTGCGAGCGAAGCGAAGCAATCTGGATGTCGGCCAAGGTGCAGTTTCTTCAAGATCGCTTCCCCGATAATTCGGGGTAAACTCTTGCTCCGCTCCTCGCGATGACATGCTTTTCGACTTTTTATGAATTACTCATCTATTCAATCCCCCTTTGAAAAAGTGGGATTTGGTTCCCATCTTTCCCCCAAGGGGATTGAAATACTGACGACTAATTATTTGCTTTCTGCTGTGCAACTCGGTGAACATTAGACCTGAACCATGCTAAAAAAATTCTGTCTTTACGGATTTTTAAAAAATCAACGCTATTTTGAACCTTTCATTGTCCTTTACTTTCTCGATCGGGGGTTGACGTTTACCCAAATCGGTTTTCTCATTGCATTCCGGGAAATTGTCATTAATGTGGCCGAAATTCCCAGCGGTGCTCTGGCCGATTTGTATGGTCGCCGTCGGTCGATGATTTTTTCATTTTCAGCTTATATCGTGTCATTCCTTCTTTTTGGTATGTGCCGGCAGTATTGGCATTTTTTCATTGCCATGATCTTTTTTGCTTTTGGCGAGGCTTTTCGTACGGGAACACACAAAGCCCTGATATTTTCATGGCTCCGTCGGCAAGGCCGCCTGGACGAAAGAAATGAGATATACGGCTATACGCGATCCTGGTCAAAACTCGGTTCAGCGGCTTCCATTGTCGTTGCCACGCTCCTCGTTTTTTTTATTAAAAACTACTCGGCAGTGTTCTACTTTTCAATATTCCCTTATATCCTGGGTTTGATAAATTTTATGACCTACCCCAAAGATTTGGATCAAAGCGTTACCTCGATAAAGATGCAAGACGTTTTTCGCCATCTCTGGGCGGCCCTCAAAAATGCGCTCGGCAGTTATTCTTTGCGGCGGCTCATTTATGAATCCATGGCCTTTGAAGGGATATTTAAAATCGTTAAAGATTATTTGCAGCCCGTTTTAAAAAATATGGTACTTTTTATTCCTCTGCTTGCCGGACTGGGAGATAAGCAGAAAAGCGCCGTCATTGTGGGC
>JAACEJ010000122.1 GCA_011682565.1 Actinomycetota bacterium
TCATACGCATGGTTCAGTTCCGTGCCGGTGGTTAGCCGTTACACGTACCGGATTGTCCGGCTTGCCTATATTAGCTTTGCTTGGCGCACTCATTATTTACTCCTTTCTAATATTTACAACCGCCCAAGGAAATCCCTTCCCAGTGCGTAAAATAAAGCAAAGCTTCCATCATAATAGTTTACGAAAACAAAATGTCCTTGTCAAGCCGAATGACACTCAGGTCGTCTAAAATCCAATTCATCGCTCTTGCCTCGGGACAGAAATTCCAAGGACGATCACGTACCGGCACAGGAGACAAGTCATGCCGACGGAGACCGTCGGCACGAGATAGAAAAATAAATTGTTGTTTGATCAGGGTATATTTTTAAACTTGTCGTTTTTTTAACTTTTTGTTTATATTGGAGGGAAGAAGCCATATTTTATCTTGCACCCTGGGATAGTACCCCGCAGGACGCTCATCGTAACCTTAATTCGGGGGAAGCAATTTAGAAAATCTTTACCGGAAGTAGAAAATAAAGTTGGTCCGCGTTACGCTGCCGGTTGATACTTTTTAATTTCGTTATTGAGGCGTTCGGCTATTTGGTCTTGCGCGACATCCAAGTCATAATCCATTTGTAGTCCCAGCCAAAATTGAGGCGACATATCAAAATATTTAGCCAATCGTAAAGCAGTATCTGCTGTTATTCTACGCTTACCCAGTACTATTTCATTTATTCTTCGTGCGGGAACCCGGATATCGAGAGCCAGGCGATTTTGGCTAAGATTCATGGGTTTTAAGAACTCTTCTTGCAAGATTTCTCCCGGATGTAAAGGTGTCATTCTTTTAGAAGTCATGCTATCTCCTAGTGATAATCAATTATTTCTACGTTATAAGCATCGTTCTCGTACCATTCAAAACAGATTCTCCATTGGTCATTTATTCGGATACTATTTTGACCTTTTCGAATACCCTTTAGTGCTTCTAATCGATTTCCTGGTGGAACAAGCAAATCTTTCAAAGTCTTCGCTTGATTCAACATTCTTAGTTTTCTCAATGCGACACGCTGAATATCGTTGGGAAACTTTTTGGCAAACCGGCGATCGAATATCTTTTCCGTTTCTTTGCACTTGAATGACCTTATCATAAAAAGAAGGTATAACGTTTAACGTTAAATGTCAAGCGGAATTATCCAAATACAATCATCAAGTAC
The DNA here is from genome assembly GCA_011682565.1 of Actinomycetota bacterium. Taxonomy (GTDB): domain Bacteria; phylum Zhuqueibacterota; class Zhuqueibacteria; order Residuimicrobiales; family Krinioviventaceae; genus Hydrothermomicrobium. Next base: position 1,191 of record JAACEJ010000122.1, read on the forward strand.
CAGATAGAACAGAGAGCTTGCGCCCTCTGAGGCCCCTCAGAACCGTAAAATCTTGCGCCCCTGGACAGGATTACCCAGCGCGATCAAATGCTATGGTGGTGAACTTGCAAGGACCAAATTTATCAAACCCGTTCCCTTTCAAGCATCATAACAGCCTGAAAAATTAAAGGCCTTTATACAAAACATCACCCGTTTCACTGTCCATCAGGATCGTGGCCGGGGCGGCCGGTAAATCAAGCGTAACGGTTTTGCCGTTTTTGAGGGTGATTGTTTTGTGGCCGCCGGTTTTCGTGTGCATGGTCAGGATGCCGGAGCCGCCGTAAAAAATATCGCGCTCCGAATTGTAGATGTGAACACCGGCAGACCGGTAGATAAACCGCAGCAGATCGGCGTCGGTCGGCGGAACACCGATGAACCAGGATGTATGCGTGGCAAAATCTTTTTTGCCCAGGGCCGGAGACAGATCGTGCCGATAGCGACCGAATATTTTGGCCTGCGCGTCGTCGATTGAAAATAACGGATCACACACACCTTTTGGCCGTTGGTCAGGGATAGTGCCGATTTCGCCTGTAATCATTACCGCAGGTGTGTCCGCACAGATGGTTTTTCTGAGGTTGAAACCGGTAATGTCCTGCACAAATTCAGCCGATACTTGTTTCCCGTTGCAGAATCCCGGAGCGTAGCACCACAGCAGTTGCCGGTTGTCCTTTGCGACTTTATTGCGGATGATGGCTTTAGTTTTATTGTCGATGACAAAGGTATTGCCAAAAACCACCATTTTGTATTGGGAAAGATCAATTTTATCCAGATCGCTGATGTGAACCGGATCAAAAATAACGCCGGCGTAAAAACTGGCGAGACTCATCCGGTCGATCAATTGTGCGGATACAGGATCCCCGGCGCCAACGCTTTGCACAAAGTACTGTGACTTTGTATCATAGACGAGCAATACATCGGCTTCGGACGTATAGTCCTGATGCATTTTTTCATCAAAAATTCCTTTTAGCTGTCGGATGCATTCCTGGTAGCGGGAAAGCTCCCAATAACCGGTAAGACAGTATCGCGGGAATTTACGCCAGTCCGGATGTGTGTTAATGCCCGCCGGCCCAAAATCATAATACCACAAACCCATGCCTTTGGAATGGGAATACATGGTATTTCGGGTGATGAGCGCGACATTTTCCGACAGCGTTTTCTGGTAATCCTTATTGTCGACATCATGGCTGCCATAAGGGAGAGCGCGCCGCGGCTCCTGATCCATTTCATCCAGCCAAAGCTTGCCGTTGAGTCGCATGGAGGTAATCAGGCTGCGTGAACGGTAAGGCTCGCCGGAGCGAAAGGCCTCGGGGCCGTAGGCCTGCGGGCCGCAAAGATAGTCGATGTACGGCGATTTGAGTACCGGTTCTAAATCAAGTTGACTGCCGGCGGCAAGGCGGTTGAAAACCGAAAAAAAGTAACCGTAAAAAGCGCCGGTAATAATCGGACGCGGCCAGTTTTCTTTGACGATCCGGCAAAAGTGCAGCACATCGTTGCGGATCAGTTCATGCTGGCAGGTGTAATAATCGATAACCTTTTGATCCTTCTGCGGATCACGGAACACGCCGGCTGAAGTGGCCGCCCGCTCCGCGGTTACCGGCACCGCAACATCCTCAAATTTAATATTCGGGTCATTCCATGCGCGGCGCAGTGTGTCGGTCGTCCGGTATTTGTCTTTCACCCATTCGCGAAAATGTTGCTGCATGGGCAGACCGAAATCCGGCTCCCAGTACAGGAAACCCCAGTAATGCCATTCACCGTAGACGCCGCAGGCCACCTGAATCCCCACCAAATGATTGCCTTCCGGCGTTGCCGAAAACTCGCGGCAGAACCGCTTGACCATTTCGGTGGAACTGTCCATCCATTTTTTGGATGCCAAACTGAAGCGATCGGCCAGTCCGGCATCGTGCGCAATCGGCTGTCGTTTGCAAGTTTCAGGATCAGGTTTGGCTGCCACGCCATCGTATTTTACCCGTTCTTGCGGATGCAGTTTGAGCCACCATTTGGGGGCGTTTACATGCAGGCGGATAATAATCCCGGCATCGGGACACACTTCCAGCACACCCTGAATCTGCTTTTTGGCAAGGGTCAAATCAAGTGTACCGTCTTTAAGCCACATATATTCAAATGGAAGATCCAACTGAAATAGTTTTACACCCAGTCCGGCGAACAGTTTGATATTCGCCTGGGGTATGTCATCGCCGGACCAGCGTCCGCCCGGTCCATCAGTCAACGAATAGATCATGGGAGAAAAGGGTTGACCATCAATAAATATAGTCGGTCGACCATGGTAATTTTTAACAGCCGCCTTCATGGGGCGGGTCTGCTTCCCATCTGCCAAACTGTTGCCTTGTAACTGACTACAGCCAATAATAATGAGAATCCCTACGAGAGATGATAAATTCACGAGTTTTTTCATACTTTTTTTCCCTGTTATGTTTACCTGAAATTTGCCGCTTCATTCATTATTTTTACGGCCTTGTTAAATTCTAATTTTAGCAGAAAATTAAAATCTATGAGAAATTTGAAAATAAGCAAGTTTGTTTTTATGGCTATTGTGCGGATAACATCAAGCCTTTGCAACTATTCGTTGTACATTTTGCCACAATACACACTTTTGTCATTCTCTGCATGAAAAAATCATATCTTATGCGCTTGTCCATACTGCCAACGGAACAATGCCATTCAACTCATGTCATTCAGTAAGAATCTTGTTGGCCAGACGAATAAACAATAGAAACTCTAATTCCAGCGTTTTCCCGACAAGATTCCTTCTGAATGACACACCGTGTTCGGTTACATCTCTGTTGGTTTTTTAATGCAGGGAATTTATTTGCCTTTTTTGTTTGGTATTATTTAGAGAAATGAAATTTAATAACATACCTTTTATCTTATCGAATCCGGTGAATTCCATTTACGCAAAGCAGAGCTTGATCTTGATGTTCCGGTAAAGAATTAAAAAGTTGTTTATGGTTGCTACATTCCTCTTATTTCCACCGTATGCTCCCCGGGAAACACCAAGTTAATGCGCAGACTCTTCACCGTTTGACTTAGGGTATCGCCCAACATCAGCGGCATGGTATGCTGCATGGCGCCTCCGGAAATTTCGATGGCATCACCTTGGTATTCGTAAACAGCGCTGCCCGTTTTTAAATAGAGATCATTTTCCATTGGATTTTTTACATAGCCCGGTAAATTTGCATCCGGCATTTCATCTTTATTTAAAATATGCGCAGCGGAAATTTTACCGGACAGAGGAAATTGCAAGACAATCTGCGCCAACACCGGCAGTTCATCCCCGGATTCTTCGACGGCTCCTGAAGCCCGAAAGCGGAAAGACAAACCATCGGTTATTTCCGCAACGACCACCTGCCAGTTCATCCGGTTGCGATTGAGCGAGGGCCGCTCGTCACGCTGCATATCCAACATTTGCAAAGGCCGGTTTAACGGGCCCATAAATTCGGCACGCAGATCGGGGCGGGAGAGAACCCAGCCCTCCTTCGCTTGCGCCAATTCCGACGCAAATACAGGCCCGGCGCCAAAATAAGACAGGCAGCAATAGAGGCCGGAAAGGCGGGCTTTTCCATAACGCAGCGCTGCAACGGCATCATTAAAAGTCTGGATGGTCGCACTCAGTTTCCCACGGCGGATGCGTACAAACGGCGCGCCGTGGTTATAGTGGCTGGCCAAAGCGGTCATATCTTTTTTGTATGGCAACACCAATTTCTCCACCAGTTGCCGCCGATTCGTCTGCAACTTTTCATCACCGAACCGTTTTACATAGTCGGTCGGCCACGGCTCCGGTTGCGGCCAGGACAAAGATTGCGGTGGGAACAGTTGAATCCACGGCAGCAGATCGGCCGTTGACGGTGTGATATAGGATTGATCATCCTGCTGTGAGCGAAGAAAGGATTCGGAACATTTTTGCACCAGCATGGCGCTGAATGGGCCGGGAGAAAAAGCATGATACAGATAGGCGGATTCCAAAAACCGGGAAATATGCACGTCGACGCCGGCATCGTTTCTGGCGGAAATTTCCGTAACACAATGATCATCTTGATGTACCAGAAAGGGCAGCATGTGTAAATTCTTTTCCGGCGCGGCCAGCAATTCCGGTTTTTCCAGCGTGTACGCGGCGCTCATCAAACTGCGGTTGGAATGATTGCTGTAATTCATCGACCGTTCCATATATTCGCCGTCGCAGGAAATGTCGATCCCTTCCGCCAACCATTCTTCAGCATACGCTCGGGCCTTTTCATTGCCAAACAAACGCCACAACCAACCTAAACTCTGCACATTGCTCCAGCGGTGATTGGGCGTGTGAATTCCGCCGTTAACCAAAGCGCTGCCGATGATATTTGTCAGTTCCTCCAATTTGGGCAAAATAGCGGAAAGATCAACATGTTCCTCTTTCCGCATTAATTCCAGCGTGGGGCCAAAACCATACATGGCAAAACCGGTGTCCGCCGGACTGGAAAAATTGCAGTAAATCATCGAGAGCAAACCCGATCTGGGCAGGTTACGAAACACAAAGTCGATGGCCAAGTCAATTTTCTCCAGCCAGCCCGAATCGTGAAAATAGCGGGACAATGGCTCCCGCCACAACGCCAGCGCTTTGGGAATAAAAGACACCGAACCTTTATCGTGCCAGGCAATATGAACCAATCCGGAACCGTCCCAGGGAATGCCGCCATGTTCTTTTGTACCCGGCGCAATGATCATGGCACTCGCCCATTTCTCCATACGTTTTTCCAAAACAGAAACGGTGGTTTTGTGAATTTGACTTAAAATTTGGTTTTGCTTCATATTACTCTCGAAAGATAAGTTTTATTTCTCTGTTTTCAAATCTTATGAATAGATAAAAAGCCCACATTCCCATGTCATGCGGGATAGAGTTCAACCCTCTGGTTTTGTAACAAATCCCTTTTTTGCAGAATATAATTAAAATTTTTCAAATTCGTATCTTTTTTTGTATTGGAGAACAAAAGCTCTGATTTATTTTACGCCCTGGGATGGGAATCCCCAGGGCGATCAAAAATAAGACTACACCATATATTCAATATTGTAAACATTTAAGGAAGCAACATCACTTTTATTGATTTCTCAAAAGTTCCTGCCCGCATTCGTATAAAATAAATACCTGCTGTCACTTTTCTGCCAGCATCATTGGTACCGTTCCATTTAACGAGATACTGACCGGCCTCTTTGTTTGCATCTAATAAGGTGTTAATTTTTTGTCCTAAAACATTGTAAATCTCAAACACAACCCGTCTTTCTTCAGGCAAAGTATATTCAATGTTTGTTACAGGATTAAAGGGATTTGGATAGTTTTGATGCAAGGTAAAATCATTGGGAATACTCTTCTCGTTTGTCAAAGAATTTTTCTTCAAATCAGGCGTCCACTCACCGAGTGTACTTGCCGCAAAACTGGTTAAATAACTATCTGGGAATTTATCCATTAGCTCTCTTAGATAAATTTCACCTTGTTTTTTATCATTTAGATGGTAGTAATATATTGTCCCAATATCATAAAGCGCATTTGATTCAAGTTCACCATGCTCCTTTGCTGTTAGTATATCTTTTAATTTTGAAATTGCACTTTCATATTTTCCCTGTGTAAGAAGCTCACAAACAAGGAGATGACTTGCCAACGGTTCAAGCTTTTTATCTTTATATTCAGTCACTACGTTTTCAAGAACCGTTGCCGTTTCACTGCTTTTTTGATTTTTCTGACATTTAAATAAATAGACGAGTGCACGTTTGGCTGCAAAATGTTCATGATACTTGGTCATAATGGTATTAAATTGTGCAGCGGCCAGATCATAGTTCTTCAAGCGATACAATTCAGCAGCTCTTTCCATCTCAGCCATGCCCAAAGTATCGGTTATCTCGCTTAAAGTCAGTTGCTCAGATGCATCTAAATGTGGCATACTTTTGGAAAGATACCATGGAGCCGTCGTCAAAGGATTTGAACAATTGGTATTGCCATAATTATTTGTCGTATCCGGTGGGTAACCTCCCCAATAATTGTATTGTGCTTGTATAGTACCAGAATATGTTGAGTAAACGTCATAATCGCCACTATAAAGAAAGCTGTTTTGTCCTTCCGATGAATTACTTCCTAAATTAAAATCACAGTTAGAGTTATTGCCATATATCGCTCTATCGTTGTTAATAAATCCTGTTTGGTATAAAGTAGGATCACAATAATTGATACAGTATACTCCATAGTCATTAGAATGAATATCGTTCCTACTCACGGCACCATTACCATCAGAATAAGAGCTAAAAAACAGACCAATATGATTCAATAGAATATCATTGAGCTGTAATCTAACATTAGAATAGTAATACATATCCAGTCCATACGTCGATCCAGTGATCGTACAATTGACAACCTCGCTAGATGATGAACAATTGTAAAAGCTAATCCCCCACCAGGTTGCGCCACTGGTAGGTTGAAATGTTGCTCCATCGGCGATAAGAGTGCCATTGACCTGGATTTTTTTACCGTTAGGAATGTTTACAGTAGTTCCAGACTCGACATAGAGAGTGAGATCGGAAGGAACGATTACATCGCCAGTTAAAGTGACTGGCTCTACCCAATGTTCATCAGTTGGCATAGAACCAGATGTCGTAATTTGCTGAATAGTAAAAACATTATTGCTAATGTCACTCGGACTACCCAAAACACCTGTAATGCGAACCTTACAATTATTTGACATTATATCAGGAGTCTGCCATTGATACGAGCCATTATTTGTGACGTTATTGGCAATTAAAGTCCATGATGTTCCACCATTAGTGCTATACTCAATCTTCACCTTGTTGTCTAAATTTTGACTTGACCATGTGACATTATATGAAGTATTTTTAGTTAAATACTCGCCTCCATTTGGATAAGTTACTGTTATTGTAGAGTTGGTGTCGAGGGCCATCATATTCCCCAGGTGTGAGGGTCATGATATTCCCCACCTGATTAATAGTATAGCGATAATGTAAAGAACGACAATTTAAGATTCAAGCGTTTTGAAATTTAGGCAATAATTTTTTGCGATACGATTCTCCTTTTATGATGATTTGATACGAATGATGCGCGATCCTGTCCATGATAGCATT
>JAACEJ010000721.1 GCA_011682565.1 Actinomycetota bacterium
ATAATCTTTGGTGTCTTCGAGTCTTTGTGGCTGTATTAAAGGAATTAGATGAAATCAACAAATAAATCACTAATCAAGACGCGACCCCAAATCTTTGCAAATATTGCTCCTGTACCGATTTTGGCATAGCAATTGCCTATCAAGTTGAAATCATACAATATACTGCTCTGACAAGGGGGTGCGAAACTTGAGTTATAAACTAATGAACGTAACCAAAATCTAACAAGATTTCCTGCGTTTATTGAAAACTCGGATTGACATTCCGAATATTCAATGACAATATGACTATATGATTAAACGAGACTATTATTTAGCACGTCTTTCAACCGCCGTAAAAAGATCTCCTGTTACGTCGCTCCTTGGCCCCAGGCAATGTGGAAAAACGACACTCGCGCACATATTCGGCAAGCAGCATAAGTCTCACTACTTTGATCTGGAATCGCCGGCAGATCAACAAAGATTACAAAATCCGGAGTTGATGCTCAATGCTCTTCAGGGACTGATTATTCTTGATGAAATTCAAATCAAGCCGGAACTGTTCAATATATTGCGGGTCTTGGTGGACAGACCTGAAAACCGGCAGCATTTTTTAGTTTTGGGTAGCGCCTCTCCTCACATTATCAGGAATGTTTCCGAAACATTGGCCGGCAGGGTTGAATTTATTGAGCTTGCAGGATTCAATATTCAGGAAATAAATAATATTGAACAATTATGGCTTCGAGGTGGGTTTCCCCGTTCTTTTCTGGCTGCCTCAGAGACTGACAGCTGGGCATGGAGAGATGGATTTATACGAACATTTCTTGAGCGTGATATTCCAATGCTGGGCATTACAATTGCTTCAACAGCAATGCGGCGATTCTGGACAATGTTGGCCCATTTTCATGGTCAAACATGGAATGCTTCAGAGCTTGGCAGATCAATGGGGGTAAGCGATAAAACGGTCCGATCATACCTTGATATTCTCACAGCCACCTTCATGGTCCGTCAGCTTCAGCCATGGCACGAAAATCTGCGCAAGCGTCAGGTGAAATCTCCTAAGATATATTTCAGAGACTCAGGACTGCTACACAGCCTGTTAAATATACCGGACTATCATAGCCTGACAGGTAATCCTCGACTGGGAGCGTCTTGGGAAGGATTTGCCCTGGAACAGGTGTTGCAAATTATACACCCGCCTGAAGCATATTTTTGGGCCACCCATAGCGGGGCAGAACTTGACCTTTTGTTTTTCCAGAAAGGAAAGCGCTATGGTGTTGAATTTAAATTCAATGAAGCGCCTAACATCACAAAATCAATGCACATTGCGGTTAAAGATCTTTCCTTGGATTATTTATGGGTCGTATATCCCGGAAAAGAAGAATATCCTGTAACGGATAAAATTATAGTTCGACCGTTAAATAAGATATGATGTGGAGAGCTTTGCATAAGGAAAATCAACAAAAAAACCTTGGCGCCTTAGCGGTTCAAAGTAAAATAAACTCCCTTGGCTGGAAAGCAAAGATCGGCCTGGAAGAGGGAATAAAAGACATATATAATTGGTACGTTGAAAATGCAAAGTGAAAAAAAGAAGTTATTCAACGTAGTCAACTACGTCACCAACTTTTCGAAGAGCTATGCCACGCCAAGCCAGACTTGATGCTCCCGGTGTCCTGCAACATGTAATGGCCCGGGGAATTGAACGCCGAAAAATCTTTTGGGATGATAAGGATCGTAAAACTTTTCTTGAACGCCTATCCATCATCCTTGAGGAAACCCAAACTCAATGCTACGCTTGGGCGCTGATCCCAAATCATTATTTATGTTGAGCTCAACATAAGTACTGTTATGAGACGTCTAATGACCGGATATGCAGTAACATTCAACATTTGTCATCGGCGAAGTGGGCATCTTTTTCAGAATCGGTACAAATCTGTTGTATGCGAAGAAGACCCTTATCTGTTAGAATTAATGCGTTATATCCACTTGAACCCACTAAGAGCAAATCTGGTCAAGGATCTGAAAGAGTTGGACAAGTATCTTTGGACAGGTCACAGCGCTATCCTTGGCCGACGCAAAAACCCACTCATTCCAAAATTAGAAAAAAAAGCAAAAATAAATCCTGAAATTTCGGTTAATCCTGCCAGAGATAATAATAACTCGTTGGCTGAAAAAAATATCGAAGATGTTCTTCGATATTTTGGAGATAGCTTTAGAGAGGCGCGTGCCAACTACAGGCGGTTTGTGGAAAAAGGGATTAAAAAAGGGAGACAGCCTGAATTGCAGGGAGGAGGGCTGATTCGGAGTTCAGGTGGAAATAAACCAAGAAGGAGACAAGAAGATCGGGAACTATCCGATGAACGAATTTTGGGTAGTGGGGATTTTGTGGCGAAAGTTCTGGAAAAAACGAATGAAGTGAATCAAAAGCGGATGGTTAAGTGTTCGCTTCAGGTTCTGTGCCAAAAGATTATATCCGCTTTTGGTATAAAAGAAGGGGAATTGAGGTCTTCCGTCAAGAAAAGAGTGGTGACAGATGCAAAAGCATCATCTCCTGTTTGACGTCATTGTGCCAAAAGCCGTGAAAATGGAGGTGGCCTCAGAAGATTTGGTCAAAAACTATCCGGATG
>JAACEJ010000722.1 GCA_011682565.1 Actinomycetota bacterium
CGTTAAAAGTTCCGATCAAATTGCCGTAATCCGTTGACTGGAGGTAATCTTCTTTTGTGGCCGCTTTGACCGTCGTAACGGTTCGGCTCAATGTATCGTATGTTTTATGAAGGATTTTTGCCGGAGAAAAGGAGTTTTGGTAAAGTGAGTAGATGCCTGCTACGAGTATGATTCCAAACAAAAAAAACAGCACTTTTTTTTTCATAAGCAAACCAAGAATTTAACTTGCATAATTCATAAATTTTCAAAATCACCACTCCCTGCGGCAAAAGCAAGACGCAGCAGAAACGATGATGAATTTTCTTAATTTCCAAGTAATAACAGCGGCATTTCAGAATCAGCAGCGCATAGTTGTCCTGCGGTTGCCGATAAAAGAAGTGAATATGTAAAATAACACACAAGTCGCCGAGTCGATTGCTATCAGCTCAGCGAGGCGTAAGTGTGAATCACCCCGAATAATAATGTTGACATCGGGCCAGGTTTTCTTTATAAGGCGAATATTGCGCCGGATCATCTTGGCATCTCTTTGCCGGTCGGCCGTCTTCCGGGTCTTAATTAAGAAAATGTGAGAATGTCAGGCTATTTTATATTTGTTTTAAAAGTGTCCGGTAGTGTCAATAGATTTGATATTTAACATATAAAAGCTTTGAAATGTTCCTTCGAATAAAATTACATCATTCCGAAAAGGCGTACATCGGTATTGATCCCTTGCGCGACGAGGAAAGCGAGTGTACCTAATATGAAGGTCATCCCGACGATAAACATGGCCGCTCCGGTTTGGCTGAGACCAAGATTGACCAGGCGGTGATGAATGTGCTCCTGATCGGCGTGGAACGGGTGAATGCCGCGGCGAAGACGGCGGATGATTGCGAGAAAAGTATCGGTAACGGGAATGCCAAGCAATAAAAGCGGTACAACAACGGCAATTTTCCCCGGCGCAATTGCCGACGCATTGACCGTAATGCAGGCAAGGATAAATCCAAGCGGCAAGCTGCCGGAATCGCCCATAAAGATGGAAGCAGGATTTAAATTGTAGCGCAGAAATCCGGCCACAGCACCGGCGATGAGAATGGATAATGTGACAAGCTGGGTATTTCCCAAAAGCGCAGCAACGGCCGCGCTGATCAGGGAAATGACAATGATGACCCCGCCGGCAAGTCCGTCCAGGCCATCGATCATGTTGATTGCGTTTGCCACTCCCGCAATCCATAGAACAGAAACAGGGTAGGCGAGCACGCCAAGGTTTATTTCAAAAGCCGACGGCAGCACCAGAACCTGGATTTTCCATCCGGCTGCAACAGCGGCCGTTGCGGCGAGCAATTCGATGATTATCTTTAGATTGCAATTCAGATCAAATTTATCATCCAGGGCACCCATTATAAAAAGGACAAAAGTTCCCAGCATAAGCGCCGCCAGTTGCAGACCAAAGCCGGCGAATGAATATGCCCCGTGCGTCCAGACCAAAGCGACCCCGATTGCCAGAGCGATAAAAATAGATGCCCCGCCCAATTTCGGAATCTGCCCCTGGTGAACCGTGCGATGATTTTCATAAGCTAAAATGTGCCACTTTGCTGCGATGTTTCGTACGATCGGTGTTAACACGAGTGCGGCGATAAAAGTTACGAAAAAATATCCTGTAAGTAACAGCATTATTCCCTTCCACAATTTCAGTAGTGCTTCCGGTCATTGGGTGAGTCAATTTCAAATTGAAATATCAGGGGAATGAGAAAAAAGAATTTGTTCCCCGCTGGAACCCACTTGCTTTTGCTATCCGTCGGTCAATCAAAAAGTCCGTTTTGTCCTTACAAGATTCATGCCGAAACTGAAATGCATGGCCATACAGACAATCCGTTTCCACAAGCAGGTTAATACAAGTTATAATAATAACTTAAATGATGGTTTTATTTCCACTTTTTCAGGTCAACTCGGTAGCGATATGCCCAGGTACGAAAAATGGCTTAATTCAATACGAAATTTCAAAGATGTTACAGCTTTTTGATTCGTGGTTGAAATTCGGTTCGGTTTATTGTTTGTGGCGATGACGTCCCTATCTCAGAACAAAGGGCTTGCAGCCTCTTGTTAATAACACGGCAAGCTTTATCCATCCCATCGCAAATGTAATCGGGATTTTCTTTTTCCAGTTTTTCTTTTGCAAAGGTGTTTGAAACAGCAATGCAAATCATTCCGGCTGCTTTGGCGGAGCGGATGCCGTTGAGTGCATCTTCAACGACAGTACATTTATCGGGCGGAATTGCCAGTTTTTCAGCAGCTTTTAAATAAATTTCCGGCGAAGGTTTCCTTTGCTGAACATCCTCTGCACTAAGCATCACCGAAAAAATATCCGGCGAAATTTTCGCGGCTTTGAGATTCGCTTCGATTTTGATGCGGTCAGCGCTGCTTGCTAAAGCCATGGGAATCCCGGCATCCTTCAATTCCGCGAGACATGTTTTAACGCCCGGAAAAACTTGCAGCTTCTCATCAACAATTTGCAGATAGATTTCGTATACCCGGTCTTTCATTTCCGGCCGATACGGCACGCCGTATTTTTCCGCAACGCCGCCAATGTAGCGGACTTCACCTGCACCGATAAAGGGAATGAAATC
>JAACEJ010000723.1 GCA_011682565.1 Actinomycetota bacterium
ACTGCTCATCCTGTCATGTGGAACATCAGGGGAAAAAATATCAACTCATTTGGTGGAAAAATGGTGCTGATCAATTTAATCACGATCTTACCGGGTATCATTTGCAGGGTAAACATGCGCAAGTAAAATGCAGACAGTGCCATCAGGAGAAAAACATTACCCATGCGGCGAAATTGCTTGAAGCTAAAAAGGATTTAGACCATACTTTTCTTGGACTTGATCGGAAATGTTTATCCTGCCATGAGGATGAGCACCGGGGACAAATGAAAGAGTCGTGTCTTCAGTGTCACAATATGGGCGCCTGGAAGCCTGCATCAAAATTTGATCATTCCCACACAAAATATCCGCTTACGGGCAAACATGCAGATGCTAAATGTGAAAAATGCCACGCCCTCATCGTAGATAATAAATTTTCAACCGACAAGGATTTCCGAAAATTCACGGGTATTGCATTTTCAGAATGTACGAATTGCCATAAAGATTTTCATAACAATAGATTTGGGAAGAATTGTCAGAATTGTCATTCCACTCGGGGATGGAATCTGGTCAACCGGGAAAAATTCGATCATAATCGGACGGCATATCCGTTACGTGGCCGGCATACAACGCTCAAATGCAATCAGTGCCATCTTCCCGGCAGGCCTTTTAAAATTGCGCACTATGAAAAATGTAAGGATTGCCATGCTGATTATCACCGGGGAGATTTTCTTCAACGTCCCCAACACGGGGATTGTGAGGAATGCCACAAGGTGGAAGGATTTAAACCGTCTGCATTTACCATCGCCAAACATCATCATTCAAAATTCGCACTCGCGGGCGCACATTTGGCCGTTCCCTGTAATGCCTGCCATGTGAAGATGCACAAAAATATGCCAAATGAGACGATGCGTTTCAAGTTTCGTTCTCTCGAATGTAGTGCATGTCATAAAAACCCGCATGGCAATCGCGTTGATAAATACCTGGCGCTAACTGGTTGTGAGTATTGCCATAGTATTTCAAGCTGGCACGACATGATACTCGATCACGACAAAACCAAATTCCCTCTTCAAGGTCGCCACAAAAAAGTTGCTTGTTATAAATGTCACAAACCTGCAAACAAGGACAAGAATACGAAGATTTATCAATTTTCTTCTTTGTCGTCCCAATGTCAGAATTGCCATGAGGATATTCATTACGGGCAATTCAAAGAAAAAACAGTAAAAAAGAATGTGACCCGTTGTGACCGATGTCATTCTCCCGTCGATTGGCTGGCCGGCAAATTTCAACACAATCGTGATTCAAAATTTAAGATTGACGGCGCACATCAATCCGTCGGTTGCAGGCAGTGCCATCCCAAAGTGACAATTAAAGGAAAGACCTTCCGATTATATAAACTGCTGCGAACGGATTGCAAGTTTTGTCATGGTGAAAGTAAAACGCCATTGGGATTTTAGTTATGAAACGATTCAATACTTTCCGATTTATTCCGGGAAGCATAGAGGCGAGTGGTCAAGTTGTTCTGAATGTCATGTTAATTCTTCTAATTATAAAGCATTTGAATGTATTTTTTGCCATGAGCACAACAAAACTAAAATGGATGATGAGCACCGCGAGGTGGGGAATTATCAGTATTTAAGCAGCGCATGTTATAATTGTCATCCGAGAGGAAGTGAGTAATCGGTTTGAACATTACGAAATTCAAATTGTACTTTACGATTTTTTTGACCGGTGCCGCCTTACATGCGGCGGCGCCTGAGAAAATGCCGCATAAAAAGATGGACAGGGATTGTGAGCAATGCCATAACACCGGCGAATGGGAAAAAGTTCACTTTGATCATTCAAAAACACAATTCGAATTAAGAGATCGACATAAAGGCGTCCCGTGTACGAGTTGTCATACGATTGAAGATTTTTCAAAAGTAAGAACAGCATGTGATGCGTGCCATCTGGATGTGCATCAAGGCAAGCTGCCGTATGCGTGTGAAACATGTCATTCGCCGGAAAGTTGGAGCGTGTTGGATATTTATAAAGTACATGCCAACACCTCTTTTCCGATATTGGGGGCCCACAGCCGACTTGACTGTGATGCCTGCCACAGGTCTGAGATTGTGGGCGAGTATTCCAGATTGCAGTCCGATTGCTATTCTTGTCATGAAAAGGAATATCGCGAAACAAAAAATCCTGTCCATAGGGATTTTGGTTTTGGACACAGATGCGAAGATTGTCACGCCTTATTCTCCTGGAGACCGGCGTCTTTTAGCAATCACGATGCTCGATTTCCTATTTCTTCCGGAAGTCATGCCGGAGAATGGGAGTCGTGTAATGATTGTCATATTAATCCGGGCAATTACCAGGTTTTTGATTGCCTGAACTGCCATGAACATAGTCGCGCCCAAACCGTTGGGCAACATGATGAAGTTAGTGGGTTTAATTATGATAGCAATTCTTGTTATCAATGCCATCCAACGGGGACAGCAGAGGGTGATTGAATGAAAAAAATATTGCAAACCTGGGTTTATCTTTTAATATTATTTGCCGGCCTCTGGGCCCAAACGCCTAAAAGCAAATTAGAAATAAAATATATCTCGTCTGAAAATGTATATGTGAACGCCGGTCGTCTGGAA
>JAACEJ010000724.1 GCA_011682565.1 Actinomycetota bacterium
CACTCGTGATAAAAAAAACGAAAAGCCTTTGCTTCTACTTGCCGAATACGTAAATGATTCAATTGCTTCGGATCTAAAAAAACATGGCATTAATTTTATCGATTGCGCCGGAAATGCATTCCTTCACGTTCCGGGCCAAGTGTACCTGGAAATCCGGGGCAAGACAAATCTTAAGCAAAAAGAAAGACAAGCGTCAGCTCTTTTCCAGCCAAAGGGTCTTCAGCTACTTTACATTTTACTTGTAAAAGAAGGGTCTTTAAATCAAACGGTCCGACAGCTTGCAAAAATCTCCGGCATTTCAACAGGACGTGTTGTTCAGATTTTCAAAGAACTGAGAGAGAAAAGATATATTTACAAAAACAATTCCGGTCTGTTTCAATTTGCGAATGCACAGGAATTGTTTGAACAATGGCTGGCAAACTATGGAGACCGGCTCAGGCCCAAGCTTGTACTGGAGAGTTTTAAAATATTACCGAATTTGGTCGACAAAATCCCCCCTATGTTGAAAGATGCTTTTTCAGAAGATTCTGCCGCTTATGCCATTGGTGGAAGCCTGGGCGCCAATATTTTGACAAAATACTATCGCGGCCATACGACGGAAATTTATGTAACCCCGGACCAGTTGCCCAGGCTAAAACAAACACTGAAATTAATGCCCGCACGGGAAACGGATGTCACCGTGTTTAATTTATTCTCACCCGATGTTATTTTTGCATCTGAGAAAACCGGTTTTTCTACGGCGCATCCGCTGCTCATTTATGCTGAACTATTGCACCAGGGCGGCAGCCGGGAACGTGAAACAGCGCAGATAATTTACGACACGTATCTTGAACAAATTATTGATAGAAATGGAACCTGACCTACAAGTTGTTCTTGAAAAACTTGCCGAATCATTTCAGAAAAATGATGTCCAATTCGTTTTGATTGGCGCTATTGTCCCGGCACTTCTGATCGATGGAAAAGAAAGGGACGGCAAAGGACTTGGAATCAGAAAAACCCATGACGTGGATTGTACAATCCGGGTAAAAAACTGGGATGAATATAAAAACATCTTTCAAAATTAATGCAAACAGGATTTGAGAAACGGAAAAATCAGCCGGAACATCGTCTTTATTTTCAGGATATTCCGGCTGATATTATACCGTACGGAATCGGACTTGTTCAGGGAGATCAAATAGTCTGGCCGCAAACGGGAAACCGAATGCGCACAACGGGTTTCGATTTATTATTTGCAATGGCAATAAAAGTACCCATTTCGGAATCGCTGTCCATACCGGTCATTCCATTGCCTTTGGCCGTCTATTCCAAAGTGATAGCATTTCTGGATCGCAAGGCATCCAAAGATTTGACGGATATATTTTATATCCTGTCGCACTATGAAGAAGGTACTGTGAGCGAAAGGCGGGTTGACCCTGATATCCCAGAGGTATTGCCTTATGAAACAAGAGGGGCCTATTTGCTCGGACGCGATCTGGGAGGAATATTGCCGGAAGATGCGAAACAATTGATGCAATCTTTTTTTGACGATATCAATATTCCTCTGATGCAACAGTCGTAAATGAAGCTTGCAGAACGATTCGCATAGATGCAAGTCAATTTGTCGAATTAATCAATATATTCAAGAGAGCGTTGTTTTCTTTATCCTGATAAGATACATTACAACACCTGAGCCATTGCCATATTTTGACTGATATGGACAATTTAAGATAAAAAATATCTTCCGGGTAGATTTGGGGTATGCGAAAAATACTCATCAACAGGAAATTAAAAAATCTTGAGAATTATATTTCAAGCTCCAGGTTGACGCCGGGTTAAAAGAATTTGATGAAGGGATGGGAAGCTCGAACATTTATAAATTGACTTGTTTTTTTGTGATAATAGTATATATTTTGACATGGTAATTACCCTGGAAAGGCTATTTTCATGTTAAAAAATATAACTGAGTTGGGGCCGCGAGAAGCAGAATTTATAAGCATTGTCGCTTCACGCCAAAAGATAGTGACAATAAAAGACGCAACTGATTTCTGGAAGAGTCCGGCATTAACAAGAAAAAAAATGAGCCGTCTGCAGCAAAAAGGCTGGCTGGAGCGACTCGAGCGCGGGAAATATATGGTGATACCCCTGGAAGCCGGACCGGAACGGCAATGGAGTGAAAATTCCCTCTATCTCGCCGGTTACCTTGCCAGCCCGGCCTCTGTTGCTTACTGGAGCGCCATCCGCTATTGGAACTGGACGGAGCAGCTTCCACAGATTGTTTATGTGCAAACCACACAGCGTAAAAATACATCCCGCAAAACGATTATGGGCGTTCAATATGAAATTGTCACTGTGCCCCAAAAAAAATATTTTGGCTCCGTAAAGCAGTGGGAAGGCGAGCATTCTTTTTGGGTAACGGATAAAGAAAAAACATTGATTGACTGCGCCGATGTTGTCAAGCGAAGCGGCAGTATTGAAGAACTGGTAAAAGCAGTAAATAACTCGGCATCCGAAATAGATTTTAAAAAACTTGATCGCTATATTTCGCAGTTTCCCAACGGCGCGGTAAAAAAAAGGTTGGGTTTTCTTTTTGAAACTCTGGGGGCCGGATTGTCTCAGGAC
>JAACEJ010000725.1 GCA_011682565.1 Actinomycetota bacterium
ATAAAATAGGTTTGAAGAAAAATGAAATCTATCCGGCAGAACCACATAATCGTTACGGTTATACCAAAGGTCAGCGATTTTATTTTCTCAATATTTTGGAGGAACTCGATTCTCCGGGCGAATACTATTTGGACAGAAAAACAGGGGTGCTCTATTTTTGGCCGCCGCAGCCCATCGAAAAGAGAGATGCTTTTGTCTCCATTCTCGAAAGTGTTATGTTGCATTTACAAAACACCTCGAACGTGACCATCGAGGGTTTTATTTTAGAAGGATCACGCGCCGGTGGTGTTCAGGTGAATGACGGGCATGATAATCGGGTCAAATCCTGTATCATCCGCAATATCGGCAATGTTGGTGTTATTGTCGATGGCGGCACGAACAACGGCGTACAGGGCTGCGAAATTTACGATACCGGCGACGGCGGCATTCAGATAAAAGGCGGTGATCGGCTCACATTGACGCCCGGCCACAATTATGCCGATAACAATCACATTCATCGCTTCAGCCGTATCGATTTAACCTACCGCCATGCGATTCGTTTGAGCGGTGTGGGCAACGTGGCGTCGCATAATCTCATTCACGACGCCCCGCACGAGGCCATCTATTTCAGCGGCAATGAACATCTCATCGAGTACAATGAAATTTATGATGTCGTTAAAGAAACCGGAGATGCCGGCGCCATTCATACCGGTCGGGATTATACCTGGCGCGGAAATGTTATCCGCTACAATTATTTCCACGATCTGCACGGGCCCGGCCTTTTTGGGGTTATGGGTGTTTATCTGGATGACTTTATGAGCGGGACAACAGTTTACGGCAATATTTTTTACCGCGCCGGACGAGCGGTTTTCCTCGGCGGCGGCAGAGACAATCTTGTTGAAAACAACGTTTTTATAGATTGTGATGCCTCCATACATATCGATGCCCGCGGCACCACCTGGGCAAAGAATTATTTTGATGGCCGCTATAACGTTCTTACGGACCGAATGAAGGCCGTGCATTACGATCAGCCCCCGTACAGCGAACGCTACCCGGAACTTTTGAAATACTACGATGATAATCCGGCTATGCCCAAAAACAACCGGGTTCTGCACAATGTTTCTTATGGCAAGATATGGCTGGACATCGAGGACGGCGTGGATCCCCGGCTCCTGAAAATGCAGGACAATGTCATTGCCGATTCTATTTTATGCTATTGGCGCGGCCCGAAAGTGAAGGACGCGCCTACCGGCACCATCTATACCCGGGATGATGCCGACTTTATGCAAAAGCTTAAAGGGAATTTGGTTATGACAGGCAACCCCGGCTTTGTCGACATAAAAACCAAAGATTTTCGTTTGCGGAAAGATTCACCTGCGTGGCAAGTCGGATTTAAAAAAATACCTGTTGATAAGATCGGGTTATATCGGCAATGTGATCGATGAAAGAGTGCAGATAAAATAGCTTGCATTGTTAACTTTAATTAATTATTATTCAACAACAAAATTCCCCCAAAACGCCTGACAAAGATGTACCCCAAACGACGACCGGGATGAAATGCTTCATTCCGGTTGTTTGTTTTCGGAAGTTGCATTGTAAAATTACAAGACATCCAAAATGAATATGCTCAACTTGCGGAAGATTCTCAAGGCCACTCAACGTTTCATTATGTTTGAACTGCAACGGTTGCGGATGACAGAGCACACCTTTATGGTTCTGGTTGCGGTGCTTATCGGCATTTTGGGCGGCTTTGGGGCCATATTTTTTCGTTTTGCGATTCGACTTTTTCAGGCACTTTTTTTTGGTTCCTGGCAATATACGCTGGATTATGCTCTGCAGCTTCCCTGGTACATCAAGCTCTTTGCTCCGGCAGCAGGCGGTTTAATTGTTGGGCCGATTGTCTTTTACTTTGCACGCGAGGCCAGAGGGCATGGCGTGCCTGAAGTGATGGAAGCAATCGTGCTGCGCGGAGGTGCCATTCGCCCGCGTGTAGTGATTGCAAAAATTATTGCCTCCGCTGTCTGCATCGGTTCCGGTGGATCGGTTGGACGCGAGGGACCGATCGTACAAATCGGTTCGGCAATTGGTTCTTCATTGGGACAATTTCTCAAAGTGAACGGTTCTCAATTGCGCACCCTGGTTGCCTGCGGAACAGCCGCCGGAATAGCCGCTACTTTCAATGCGCCCATTGCAGGTGCCCTTTTTGCCATGGAAATCATTCTCAGTGATTTTGGCATTTCGCAGTTCAGCCCCATCGTCATTTCATCGGTTTCGGCAACAGTCATTTCCCGCTATTTTTTAGGAGATTTTCCCGCTTTTGTTATTCCCCATTATGAACTGGTCAGCGTTTTTGAAATGATTCCTTATGCAATTTTAGGAGTTTTAGCGGCTTTTGTTGCACTGGCTTTTATCAATGTTTTGTACAAAACCGAAGATTTGTTTGAGATGCTTCCGCTGCCGGGCCTCGTGAAACCTGTCATTGGTGGCTTGATGATCGGCGCTATTGCGATTTATTTTCCTCATATTTTTGGTGTGGGGTACGAAAGCATAAGCCTGGCACTGGAAGGCAAACTCACATGGTATTTATTATTATTATTGATCGGCTTAAAGCTGCTGGCA
>JAACEJ010000726.1 GCA_011682565.1 Actinomycetota bacterium
ACATTTCTGGTCAGTCCTCTTCCTGAATAAAAACAGGAAAGGGTGGTTCCCAGGATGCTGGCCCCTGTGCCATAGCAAAGGATACGAAAATAAGTCACTTCAAGTTTTTGAACCTCGGGCACATGGCCTATAAACGCAAACAGCCTGACAGCGGTAAGCGCTATAAGTGCCATGGCAATAGCACCGAAAATTGAGAAATAGATCCCCTGCCACAGGGATGCGCCCACGCCTTTTCTGTCATCGGCACCTGTATACTGGGCAATGAACACATTTACATAACCTGCCGTGCCTATGAAAAAAGAGGTGAACAAAAAGGAAGTGATGCCTGCGGGCATGGATGCAGCCAGGGCGTCCAGCGAATACCGGCCTAAAAAAATCCTATCGGTAAACTCCATCACGGTTGTGGCGCCCATGCTCAGTACAAGGGGCAGGCTTATTCTGAGGATCTCTTTGTATTTGGCGAGTTTGAAAAAAGTCATATTGTTCACAATCATAGATTCTTAATCAGTGATTTCTCTTTATATCCTGTGTTTTCTCTTGCTTTTGAAACGAAAGCTTACATACCATCTGATCCCTGTATTGCGCAAATACTATATAGTGGCTGACCGGAAACCCCAATTTCGAAATTTTTGGGGGCCGAAGCCAGAAACAATTTTTCAATTTTTATTCCTCCTGCTATCACAAGCCGGGGAAATGCTTCTATGTCGGTCGTTTTTAGACGACTTTCCCTTTTTCGGACACAACTATAGTGTTTGTCGTGCTTTTTTGGGTACAATGGCCTGTTTTAAGCGGCTTTACGCCGATTAGACCGTTGCAACTGCTTTGCCCCTTTCTGTTGTATATGATGCCCCATGATCTGGAGGTTTCTTGCCAGAACAGACAGGCCCACATACCTTTTAAACCCTTGAATGCCATGGTCCGGGCATCTGTCCAGACCATGATTTTCTAACCCGTTTATGGCCGATTCCACCGCTGAATGTTTTTTCTTAAAACGAATAAAATCCTCTGCTGTTTCTTCTTCACGTTCAGCTTTGTTGCATCTGCCTTTTTTAGGAAGCACCAAAATATTTAATATTTTTTTCAGATTCTTTTTGTTGCCGGGAGTGTAAAATCCTTTATCAAAACTGCATCCCTTAAGACCGGAAAATTTGTTTTGTGCCGATGCCACCATTGCAACGGCAACTTTATCATCGGTTTCTTTTTCCATCACCCGGTGCTGAAGGATAAAACCATACTGGTCCTCCAGGATACATACCCGCAGTCCCAATTCCTGGGGAACACCGGCTTTGCCTTTTGAAATCCATTCCGTGTGGGGTTCGAAAATTGAAAAAATCTTGTCTTTATGTGGGATTTTTTCATCCTGTAACACCCGACGTTTAATCAGATCAATTTGCCAGAGCGCGTAATTAATATATGTTTGTAATTCTTCAGCTTGGACTGCACACATAATATCGGCTGCCGCTGTCATTTCAGCGGTTAATCGCGCCTTTAGAATGTATTTTTCGGCAAGCCCGATATAAGCTTTGTAGGCATCTATAATTTGCCGGGCTTTTTTGGCCTTTTTCTTTTCATCCTTTGATGTGGAATGTTTCAAACGCTGGACTATCCGATAAAGCTTTTTGAATGCTTTTATATTATATGCTGATTGCCGCCACATACTCGTTCCAATGTCCTGGCTAATAATAGCGGCAATTTGAATCATTTTTCGGACTGCATCAAAAAGCAGGTTGATATCTGTAGGAAAATGAACATCGGTTTCAACAACGAATGAATCACACCGTCCAATCAATGCCCCATCGTCCGAAGTTTTTTTTTCATCAGAAGTTTATGACCTTCTTGTACAACCAGAGTATTGATTTTATCAAGGATGTCAGGTGTCAGAAGCCTGACATTATCTTTGAGGGTCTGAAGAGGATAGGTGATATCATTGTCCATCATGCCATGCCCCAGCATCTGCCTTAATGTTTTGTGGTTGTTCACCATTTCCTGGAGCTTATCATAATCCCAATTGCAATTGAGCCGGATGGTGCCCATTACAAGGATCTTCCACAGGTCCATTCCCGGACGTCCATTTTTGGAGTCGGTATCTTCTGGGATCACATTTTTAAGGATGGCAAACACATTTTCTCGCAGCTCCTGATTGCAATAAATATGTTGGAGGCCTAAAAGCAACTTGGGAATTTCATCCCTGGCTCTCATATCAATTTTAATCTGATCGATAGGGGTCTGCCCGAATGTCATTTGGGGTTCAAAAATTTTACGCAAAATAACCTCGAAGTTTTGTTTGAGTGTTGAATTTTGAATTACTGTCGTCGTGCCTCATTTGTTAAAATATCCTTAATTTTTAGATAGTTATCTTAACATAGTAATTAGTAAAAATCAACAACTAATTCACTTTTTAGCAAAAATTTCAAACAACTTTTAGCCCTCATTCCCTTTAAAAACGTGTTGTTATGAGTTTCCGGTCAGGCACTAGATAGGCTAATCATGCTTATGTTCGTTAAAACTAACTTAATCAAAGGAGAAAAATAATGTCTTCATCTTTGGAGCTTGAGATATTTTCAGACTATGTCTGA
>JAACEJ010000727.1 GCA_011682565.1 Actinomycetota bacterium
TATTCTCTCCCGCTTTAGTTTGCAGTTCGATGATTCCGCCCTCGCACCTTTGCTCTCCACGACGGGTTATCACCCTAGCACCCTTTGCCCACGGATTAACCATCCTCAAATTTTTCCCGGCTTCGCTTTTTATCCTGACCCATTCCACATTGCCTTTTACAAAAGAAGCGCTCACGAGAAAAGCGTTCACCGCGCGCAGCGTTTTGAAACGAGCATCTGTGCTTTTCGGCCAATTTGGAAACATCCGGATGGTGCCGTCATAACTTTGCATCAGGCATTCATTAATGACAACGGGTAGGGAGAAATTCTCGAACCAAATCCCCAACGGCGCCATAAAATCGAACTTTGTGAAATCATTGTAACGCCCATGCACCTGAAGCACCATATCTGTAGCCGTCCCGTCGGGAAGGAGACAATAACGAATTTGCCGTTTAAAGCGTTCCAAATCAAGCAGACCCAGTCGCGCGGCCTGAAGGTTTTGAAAAACCAGTTCGTTCCCTCCTTCCACCTGGAAATTATGCCAGGTATTTTGCAGCAGGGCCAATGTTTCTGCATCCGAATGGAGACCGTGGTCTTCGCCGGGGAAAACGGTCATAAGGCTGTTGGGAACATTGTAAACAACCTCCGAGTGTTCCCCGGGAACTGAAACAAAGACGCGGCCATATTTCTGAGAAATTGCCGTCGGATATTCCGGAAAATGTTTTAATATCTTTTCAACATCAGCAATCAAATCGGCTTCTTCACTGCGGGTATGCAAAATTTTCGTCGTCCGCAAAAATGCTTTGAAAACGAATTTCGTCAGGGTCAAATCGACAAGGCAGTCATAATTATATTTGAATCCGGGTTTGAGGCCGTAAAGTTCGGGAGGAACGGTCGGGAAAATATGATATTTGTCGTCGCCCCACTGCTTGCCGTGGGCCTCCGGCCTTTTCATATAATCGACTAGAAAAAGAACAGCATTTTTAATGGGAATGTACGCCCGGTTTTTCAGGAAATCTTGATCCATCGTATAAAGATAGTGCCACCACAAACTTTGCACGGCCCAGGGCGTCTCGCAAACCTCCCACCCCCAGGTTGGAACAGGATAGGGATTCATGGTCATATCCACAGGATAGGCGGAATGGGGAAAATAAGCGCCGCGAAGACCATAGTATTCTTTCGCCCAGCGCTGACTCATGGGCAAAATGCGGTCGATCAAATCCACGTACGGAAGATTTTTATCCACATGGTTCGAAGAAAAAGTCACCCAGAACGGTTGCTGCAAATTATAATTGAAATGATAATCCCCGTGCCAGGCCGTACCGATTTTGTTGTAACTCCAGTTGGCAAAAAGTCCGGGGCAGGTGGCACCGGCTTTCACCGAGCAGTTGATGAAATAAAGATTATGATACCATATTTTTTCGAGAAACGAATCCCCGAGCTGAACAGCAGAACGGGCCCAGAAATCCTGCCAGATCTGCGAACTTTTTGCAAAGGCATTTTGCCAGGCATCAGCAGTTGGCTGCGGCGCCCGCGGAGGCTGACTTTTTATTTGCGTAGCAAGACCTTCATCCAGTTGAATGCAGGAGATAAATTGTGCTCCGGATTCCAATCCTCTTTCCAAGTTGCCCATCGTCACTTTGTTACCCGACCAATCTAATCGAGACCGGGTTTGCATCGGGGTACTCGTTCGCGCGATCAAGCGAAAAGCATGATCTTTGGGATCCCCTTTCACAGGGTCATACTTTTCCGGTTCCTGATAGGGCAGTATCTGTTGAAAGGAAAGCAAATTCTGCTGTTTATTTTCATCGGTTGAATACTCGGGAAATTCCTGCGGCGTTGAAGGATCAGGCATAATGTGGATTCGCTCGAAACAATTTTCTGCAGGATGCCCCTTTGCATCCACCAGCCGTAGCCATACTCTATCCCCGGCCATATCCGTAAAAATCTGCAACCTGAGCGGCCTTTTTGCTGCAAGCAATCTCACCTCGCACAAGCCATTGGAAATATCCAGGCGATGACCGAGCAGTTCCACTTTGCGGCGGTCAAACCCCAGAACAATCGAGCCGCAGGGAAAAGGTCGCGGATAAGGTTTGTTATAATTTTCCCGCGCCATGTTCCTATACTTTCGGTACCAGGGGTCCTGGTCAAGATTTTCCAGAGTATCGGGAATGGATTTGACCTTTTCAAAAACTTGCTTAAAAGTGCCGATCTTGTCGCGATTATTTTCGGCGATGCGAATATCCCAAACGTTATTGTGCCCGAAGTAAAGCACGACAGCATCCGGCCGGGTGCAAACAACAACGCCGAGCCCGCCGTTACCGAGGAGTGCACCCGAAAAGAAATCCGGCGCAGGTTTGTCGGCAACGATGGGATAGAGCTTCGCTCGTTCCATGCCGGAAATATTTTTCGCTTGCAAAGAAAAAGAAAATGCAAGAAACAGGATGAAATAAAACTTTACATCGTTTAGCACTCGCATGGAAAGGCTCCTTTTAATGGTACCAACAGTATGTACTTTGAAATCATCTTAAACCACGAATTACACAAATTCCACTAATTCTATATGAATTTATCAGTTACAAGAAATGATTT
>JAACEJ010000123.1 GCA_011682565.1 Actinomycetota bacterium
CAAGCTGGTATCTACTCTGGAAAAGCTAGGTGTTGAAACTATTGATACAAAGAATTCCATGTTCGATCCTTCGATGCACGAGGCAATTCATGCTCAGGAAACCGGGGAATATCCACAGGACAAGATACTACAAGTCTGGCAAAAGGGATATCTTTATAAAGGGAAATTGCTGCGACCTGCAAAAGTTGTTGTTGCGAAAAGAAAAGAGGAACAAGAGGTAAATGACGAATAAAGATTATTATAAAATATTAGGTGTTTCCGAGAATGCATCCTCTGCGGATATAAAGAAGGCCTATCGTGAACTGGCCAAAAAATATCATCCGGATACGCACCCGAATGATAAAAAAGCTGAGGAACGATTTAAAGAAATATCCGAAGCGCATGGCGTGCTTGGTGACAGCAAGAAAAGAAAGCAATACGATCAAATGCGTAAAATGGGTGTGTTCAAAGGTGGCAGGGATTATAGTAACATTAATTTTGAAGACTTGAGTTCCATGTTTGGCAACGCCAGAGCCAGAGGTCATTCCAAGGGCGGTTTTTCGTTTGACAGCTTTGGTGATATTTTTAGCCAAATATTTAGCGGAGGCAGAGACGCTGCCGGTCACGGATTTTCCAATGTTCCGGCAAAAGGACGGGATATTAGTGCCGAGATCACCATTCCTTTTGAAGTTGCGTTGAACGGCGGGAAGCAAATCGTTACGCTGTCTCAAGGAGGAAAGTTAAAAAAACTTTCAGTAAAAATTCCTGCCGGCATTGATGACGGCAAGAAAATTAAACTCAAGGGACAGGGTGAGCCGGGTATTTATGGCGGTCCTGCCGGAGATATTTTGTTGACGATAAAGACCGGGAAACATCCACTCTTTGAACGAAAAGGCCTCGACATACACAGCACCATTTCTATCAATATGGTACAAGCTGCGCTGGGTTCCCAAGTGCGCGTTCAAACGTTTAACAAAGGAACCGTAGAACTGAAAATACCGGCAGGCACACAAAATGACAAGCTGTTCAAACTTAAAGGTCTCGGCGCAAACGTCAGCGATAAAAAGGGAGATCATTATGTTAAAATAAGAGTTGCTATTCCGAACCATCTCAGTGCAAAGGCCAAAGAATTATTAAAAAAATTTGCTGATGAAATGAAACTCGATTACTAGTTTAATTGCAACGTTTTCAGTTTGGTCAAGTCCTATACTTAATTGCCGGTGAAAGAAATTTTATCCCGGTGTTAACTGTTTAAATGTCTGGTTTCGTTAAAAGCTAATAAAAGGTAATATTTTATGAAAGGGAGAGAGATGAAGTCTAAAAAATATTCGTTCATTCTTGTCTTTGCAATTTTTGTGGGTATTGTAACAGGATTGATCATTGCTTCGAATTTTAATTTACCCTTAAAGGGTGTCGCAGCAGATAACGAGAAAGAAACCGTAAAACCTGTTGTTCTGGGTTCAAACGAACCGGTTTCTGAAGAATTGCTTGGATTGGAAAAATTCAGCAAAGCATTCGCCAAAGTTGCAGAAAAAGTCAGTCCGTCCGTAGTTACAATAAGTAGCCAGTCGGTTGTTAAAAGGCGTACGAATCCTTTTTTTCAGGATGATTTTTTTCGTCAATTTTTCAACGTTCCTGAAGAGCAGGAGCAGATACTGCGTGGCTTGGGATCGGGCGTTATCATCAATCCGGATGGGTATATTCTTACCAATAACCATGTTGTAAAGGATGCGGATGAATTAACTGTTTCCATCGACAAAAAAGACTATGATGCAAAGGTTGTAGGCACTGATCCTGAGAGTGATCTCGCCGTTATCAAGATCGATAAGACCGGTTTGCCGGCCATTAAATTGGGAAATTCCGATGATTTAGAAGTGGGTGAATGGGTGCTGGCAATCGGTAACCCTTTTGACAAAATATTCAGGAGTACGGTTACGGCCGGCATTGTTAGTGCAAAGGGAAGAACCCTGCCGCAGTTAGGAGGAGGTAAAATTCAATATCAGGATTTTATTCAGACCGATGCGGCTATTAATCCTGGAAACAGTGGCGGTGCTCTGGTAAACCTGCGTGGTGAGCTTATCGGGATAAACACCGCGATTCTTGGCCAGGCCAATGTGGGAATCGGTTTTGCCATACCGGTAAATCTTGCACACAGTGTCATGCAGCAGCTTATTTCCGAGGGGCACGTCATTCGTGGCTATCTTGGCGTAATGATTTCTAATGTGAGTGATGAAATGGCACAGTTTTATAAATTGGATGAAGCCAAGGGCGCTTTCGTAAACCAGGTGGTCGAAGACAGTCCTGCCGGAAAAGCAGGTGTGAAAGAAGAAGATATTATCATCAAGCTGAATGATGAGAAAATTGAGAACAGGGATCAACTTACGAATAAAGTTGCTTCTTATCCGCCGGATTCAAAAGTTAAATTAACCGTTTGGCGGGATGGAAAGGAAAAAGTATTAACTGTTAAACTGGCTGAAAGACCATCCGGTGGTGTTGCCAAGTCCGAAGAAAGTACAAAGAATGAAAACAAACTTGGCATTGAAGTGCAAGATCTGACAAACGAATTGGCGCGCAGACTCGGCTATGAAGATGGAGAAGGTGTTATTATTACCTCGGTGAAAGGTAATTCCATCGCCGCCCGCGAGGGACTTCGGGAAGGACAACTCATCACAGCCGTTAACAGGCAGCCGGTTCATAATGTTCGTGAATTTAACAAAATTATCAGACGTCTGAAACCCAATGATATTGTTCTTTTTAAATTAAAATACAAGGATACGAGCTTTTTCAGGGCCATTCGAATTCCCAAGGATAAAAAATAAAGGGTCTTTCCTTAAAGCAAATATCACCTATATTGTAATGTCCGGAAGGCATGGTTATATTATGCTTTCCGGTATTAATAACATCCATAGGAGGTAATGATGAAGGTTTGCCGTAAATGTCATGCAGTTCACAATGGTAAAAAATGGGTTCTGGATGTGGAATTGGCCCAAGTAGCAAATAATGATATTGAATACGTTTTATGTGAGGCATGTAAAAGAAAAAGAGATAAAATTGTGTATGGCATTGTTTATCTTGAAGGACCGGTGTTGCAGGATCGCCGGGATGAAATATTGAAAATGATTAAAAAAGAAGAAAATATTGAAAAAAGACATAATCATTTATCGAGAATATTATCAATCGAGCAAAATAAAAATCACATGACAATCACTACAATCAACCAATGGATGGCCTTGCAGTTAGGAAAGCAGTTTAAAAAGGCATTCAAGGGGAAACTTGAAATATCCCGAGATGCTTCAGGCCGGAGAGGAAGAGGTAGCAAGGGAAGAGAAGAGGTTGTTGTGCGATGGAAACAGGCGGCGTGATGATCGCATCCTGGAATTAGAAAAAGGAGTGGAAAATAAAGCTGCACAGTGAGGTCGAAAGGGCATGATGACAGAAATTCTGACACATTGACCTCGGCAAGATAAAATCCGGGTCAGAACAAAATGGAGCAGGCGCATAACATTTATACTATGTGCCTGTTTTTTTTACGAATGTGCTGTATTCGATCAAAGCGTCTGTTGTGGCATATAAATTGCTTGAGGAGAGGCGCTTTTATTTTGACATAAACAAAAAATGAAAATAGATTTTAAAAAGGAGAAAACAGAAATGGGAAAAATAATTGGAATCGATTTAGGGACGACGAACTCTTGTGTTGCTGTGATGGAAGGCGGAGAACCAACCGTGATCCCCAATTCTGAAGGTGCGAGAACGACGCCATCCGTCGTCGCGTTTTCAAAGAATGGTGAACGACTTGTTGGTCAGGTGGCGAAAAGACAGGCGATCACAAATCCCGAAAAGACAATTTATTCAATAAAGCGTTTTATGGGAAGAAGATATAAAGAGGTTTCCACCGAGATTGATGAAGTACCCTATAAGGTTATTAGCGGCAACAATGATGTCGCTCGTGTCAAGATTGATGATAAAGAATATACGCCACAGGAAATTTCTGCGATGATTCTTCAGAAAATGAAGCAGACTGCTGAAGATTATCTGGGCGAAAAAGTGACAGAGGCCGTTATTACTGTACCTGCTTATTTCAATGACAGTCAACGGCAGGCGACAAAAGAGGCCGGTGATATTGCCGGTTTGCAGGTTAAAAGAATTATTAATGAGCCCACAGCCGCTTCACTGGCTTATGGATTAGATAAAAAGGCCAACGAAAAAATAGCTGTCTTTGATCTTGGCGGTGGAACATTCGATATTTCTATTCTCGAAATCGGTGATGGTGTTTTTGAAGTCAAATCCACCAACGGCGATACACATCTCGGCGGCGATGATTTTGATCAAAAAGTGATCGACTGGTTGGTTGACGAGTTTATTAAAAACGAAGGCGTGGATTTGTCCAAGGATCCGATGGCTTTGCAGCGATTGAAAGAAGCAGCAGAAAAGGCCAAGTGTGAGCTTTCGACAACCGCGCAAACCGAAATTAATTTGCCTTTTATTACGGCAACCGATACGGGTCCAAAACATTTGAATATGACATTAACGCGCGCCAAGTTTGAACAGCTTTGCGACGATTTGTTTCAGCGGACGATTGAGCCATGTAAGACAGCCCTTCGGGACGCGAGTTTGAGTTCTAATGATATTGACGA
The DNA here is from genome assembly GCA_011682565.1 of Actinomycetota bacterium. Lineage (GTDB taxonomy): Bacteria > Zhuqueibacterota > Zhuqueibacteria > Residuimicrobiales > Krinioviventaceae > Hydrothermomicrobium. The sequence goes on from JAACEJ010000123.1 coordinate 4,614, forward strand.
AGTGGTTCTTGTTGGCGGTTCGACCAGAATGCCAAAAGTTCAGGAAATGGTGAAGGAACTTTTCGGCAAAGACCCGCACAAGGGCGTCAATCCTGATGAAGTTGTTGCCATTGGTGCTGCAATTCAGGGCGGCGTTCTCGGCGGCGATGTTACGGATGTGCTTCTGCTTGATGTTACCCCGCTTTCCCTGGGTATCGAAACGTTGGGCGGCGTAAATACGCGACTCATTGAAAAAAATACCACTATCCCGACGAAAAAAACAGAAGTCTTTTCAACTGCTGCGGATAATCAAACTTCTGTGGAAATTCATGTGCTCCAGGGCGAGCGTGAGATGGCCGTCGATAACAGAACACTTGGCCGTTTCCATTTGGACGGCGTTCCGCCGGCTCCGCGCGGTATCCCTCAAATCGAGGTTACTTTTGACATCGATGCCAACGGTATTCTGAATGTCTCTGCAAAAGACAAGGCAACCGGCAAAGAGCAATCCATTCATATTGAAGCGTCGACGGGTCTTTCAAAAGAAGAAGTCGAAAAAATGGTTAACGATGCGAAATCGCACGCTGCCGAAGACAAAAAGAAACGAGAGGCCATCGATACGCGGAATCAGGCTGATCAGCTTATTTATCAGACTGAAAAAAATATCAAGGAAAATGCCGACAAACTGGACGCGGAGACGAAGAATAAACTGGAAGCCGGTGTCGGCCGTCTTAAAGAAGCCGTGAAAACGGATAATGTGGATGAGATAAAATCCGCAATGGATGCTCTCAATGAACTGTGGCATGGTGCTGCCTCCAAAATGTACGAGGCGGCGACAGCACAGGAGGCTGCCGGAGCTTCCGCTCAGCAGAGCCAGGAGCAAGCTGCAAGCGAAGAAGGAAAGCATGGTGAAGCAGAGGAAGCGGATTTTGAAGTTGTGGATGATGACAATAAATAACAAGAATGAAATATGAAATAATTAAAGGGCGAGTTTTTCTCGCCCTTTTTGATGTAAAGGAGTGATGCACTATGATATCATTTGACAAGTTAACAATTAAATCGCAGGAAGCTTTGAATCGTGCGCAGCAGCTTGCCTCGGAACATGGCCATCAGCAAATTGAACCTGCGCATTTGCTTGACAGCTTGTTAGAGCCTCAAGATGGCATCTCACGCTCGATATTAAAAAAGATTGGCGTTGATCCTGCTTTGGTAAAAAACAGAGCGGATGAGCTGGTTGCAAAGTTTCCCAAAATATCGGGAGGTGTGGGGCAAATCTATTTGTCACACGCGGCAAATGAATTGTTTGAAAAAGCGTTCAAAGCAGCAAACCAGCTTCGGGATGAATTTGTCAGCGTAGAACATTTGCTGATTGCATTATGTGATGATAAATCCAATGCCGGGCAATTGCTGCGCGACAATGGAATTACGCACGAAGTTGTTTTAAAGGTTTTGCAGCAAGTTCGTGGCACCCAGCGAGTGACAGATCAGAGTCCGGAGGAAAAGTATCAGGCATTAAAACGCTATTCGCGCGATCTGAATGATCTTGCGCGACAAGGAAAACTGGACCCGGTTATCGGCCGCGACGATGAAATTCGCAGGGTTTTGCAGGTTTTATCGCGGCGGACGAAAAATAACCCTGTGCTCATTGGAGAACCGGGCGTTGGTAAAACGGCTATTGCCGAAGGCATTGCACATCGTATCGTTCAGGGCGATGTGCCGGAAAATTTGAAACCCAAGCAGATTCTGGCCCTGGACATTGGTGCTTTAATTGCCGGCGCAAAATTTCGCGGTGAATTTGAAGAGCGTCTCAAAGCCGTACTGCATGAGATCAACGAATCAGATGGCCGGATCATTCTTTTCATCGATGAGTTGCACACACTCGTCGGCGCCGGAGCGGCAGAGGGTGCGATGGATGCTTCCAACATGCTCAAACCGGCTTTGGCGCGGGGTGAATTGCGCTGCATCGGAGCAACCACGCTCGATGAATACCGCAAGTATATCGAGAAGGATGCTGCTCTTGAACGGCGTTTTCAAACAATTTATGTGGATCAGCCTACGGTGGAAGATACGATTTCTATTCTGCGCGGACTGAAGGAAAAATATGAAGTGCATCACGGCGTGCGCATCCAGGATGCAGCGATCATTGCTGCGGCAACGCTTTCCGATCGCTACATTTCCGACCGGTTTTTACCGGATAAAGCTATCGATCTCATTGATGAAGCCGCTTCCAAATTGCGAATCGAGATTGACAGTATGCCGGAGGAACTTGATGAAGTTGAAAGAAAACTAAAACAGCTCGAGATCGAACGCCAGGCTTTGAAAAAAGAAAAAGACAAAGCCTCGAAAGATCGTCTCGACGAAGTTGAAAAGGAAATTGCGAATCTGGATGAACAGCGGCGGGAACTGCGCTCACATTGGGAATTGGAAAAAGGCATTATCAGTCAGATTCGTTCCCTGAAGGAACAACTCGATCAGGTAAAAACCGAGGCCGCCAAAGCAGAGCGGGACGGAGAACTGGCTAAAGCTGCGGAATATAAATATGGAAAACTCGTCGAGTTACAAAACAAATTGAGCGAGGTGAACGAAAAGCTGGTTCAACTGCAAAAAGATCGTCAGATGCTCAAAGAGGAAGTTGAGGAAGAAGATGTTGCCGAAGTTCTTGCCAAGTGGACGGGCATTCCGGTCAGCCGTATGTTGGAGAGCGAAAAGGAAAAATTGCTGCACATGGAAGAACGTATTCACCAGCGGCTGATTGGCCAGGACGAGGCTGTCCGCGCTGTGTCTGATGCCATTCGTCGGGCCAGAGCAGGCTTGCAGGATGCATCGCGTCCAATCGGTTCTTTTATCTTTTTGGGTTCGACCGGCGTTGGCAAAACGGAACTGGCGCGCGCCCTGGCAGAGTTCCTTTTCGATGACGAGCACGCGATGGTGCGCATCGACATGTCCGAATACATGGAACGGCACGCTGTTTCTCGTCTCATCGGCGCACCTCCCGGTTATGTCGGCTACGAAGAAGGCGGACAACTTACCGAGGCGGTTCGTCGCCGGCCTTATTCCGTCATCCTTTTGGATGAAATTGAAAAAGCCCATCCCGAAGTTTTCAATATTTTGTTACAGGTTTTGGATGACGGGCGGTTAACCGACAATAAGGGCAGAACCGTTAATTTTAAGAATACTATAATCATCATGACTTCAAATATCGGTGCTCATTTCATTATGGAACGGTCGCAAAATCTGACGGATGATAACCGCGACGTCGTACACGAAGAAATTATACAGGAAGTGACCAAAATGCTCAAGGCCAATCTGCGCCCGGAATTCTTAAACCGGATTGATGATATTATTGTATTCGATGCTTTGAGCAGGGATGACATTAAAAAAATCGTCAAGCTTCAATTCAGGCAGGTTGGTCATCTGCTGCAAGCTCATGATCTCAAAATTGAGCTGACACCGGAAGCCGAAGCTTTTCTTGCTGAGAATGGCTATGATCCGGCTTTTGGCGCCCGGCCGTTGAAGCGGTTAATACAGAAAATGGTGATTAATTCTTTGGCAACCAAGTTGTTGCAAGGTGATTTCACGGCAGGCCAAACAATACAAGTCATTGTTTCTGAAAATTCACTTGATTTTATAGGAA
>JAACEJ010000728.1 GCA_011682565.1 Actinomycetota bacterium
CGGAAGAACCCGTGAATTCAAAACGCCGTTAGGCGTGTTTACCTATCGCAATATCACCTTGTCCCAATTCTCATTGGGAATGGAGATTATTGAACCTCAGCCGGACGTCCGGTTTATGATGGCATCTCCGGAAAAAGCGCTTGCCGATTTTATTCAAAGTCAAAAAGGCGTACCAAGTAATGCCGCCAAACAATATGAGCAATATTTGTTCGAAGACATCCGATTGGATGAAAAAATGCTTTCCAGGCTGACTCTTCGTGAACTTGAAGCGTTTTCGGCAGTCTATAAATCACAAAAACTATCAAGACTGTGCAACATTATAAAACGGATGCAGCATAAGGGGGCTTGATGCATAAATCCATCAGACAAATGCTCAATAAATACAAGTGTCAAACAAGCGGAGACGTCATAAATGCCCTGCGTGAAATTCTGCAGGAAATTGCCTTGTTGGGATTATGGAGGAGCAAATTTTTTGAACACGCGGCTTTTTATGGCGGCAGTGCATTAAGGATTCTTCACGGATTAGACAGATACTCTGAAGATTTGGATTTTTCATTGTTGAAAAAGGATGATGATTTTGACCTTAATCGTTTTTTAATACCCCTTCAAAAAGAAATGGAAGCCTTCGGATTCGAAACAGCTATTGATAAAATGGAGAAAAAAGGCCCTACCCACATAGAATCCGCATTTATCAAAACAAATACATTCACACAAGTACTTCTGATTTCATCCGATCAATCCATGGCGCGTGGAATTCACCCGAAGCAACTGCTGAAGATCAAATTAGAAGTGGATACGCATCCGCCATTAGGGTTTGAAACGGAAATCAAATATCTTTTGCATCCGATTTCATTTCCCGTCAAATCCTTTACCCTTCCCAATTTATTTGCAGGAAAAATGCACGCCATTTTATGTCGAAAATGGAGCGAGCGAATTAAAGGCAGGGATTGGTATGATTTGGTTTGGTATCTCTCAAATTATCCGGAACTTAATATTCAGCATTTAGAACTTCGTATGATAGACAGTGGTCACTTACGCCCTGGAGAAAAACTGACAAAAGACAAATGTTTACGGCTACTCACGGATAAAATCAATGGTTTGGATATTGACAAAGCAAAAAAAGACGTGGAGAAATTTGTTAAAAATGATGATTTGTCGCTGTGGTCACCTGAATTTTTCCTTGATATAATCCATCGAATAAAGTGGGTGACTTGAGCATAATCGGAAAATCATTTTCCCGCCCCGATGCGGCGGATAAAACCACCGGCAAGACCCGTTTCCTCACGGATATTTCTGTCAAAAATATGGTTCATGGAGCCCCGGTTTATTCATCAATTCCTTTTGGTGAATTCAAAAAGATTGACCTTTCAAAAGCAGAAAAAATCAAGGGGTTCATTGCTTTTGTATCGGCACAGGATATTCCGGCAGAAAATCAGGTGGGTGTCATCATTCCTGATCAGCCTCTGTTTGCGGATAAAACTGTTCGTTACGTTGGTGACAGTATCGGATTAATTATTGCCAAAACCCCGGAGGCAGCTTCAGAGGCGGCAAGATCGGTTAATGTTGAGTACGATGAAAAAAATCCATATTTATCGATTGATGAAAGTCGCACTGCCACAGGAAATTTAATCCACGAAACCAATCTGGCCTGTCAACATCGTGTCCGAAAGGGAGACATTGATACAGGGTTTGATGAAGCAGATCAAATCATAGAAGCCCGTTTCAAAACGCCCTATCAGGAACATTTTTATTTAGAACCGCAAGCCTGTATTGCCATCCCTGAAAAAAATGGAAAGATGAAAATTCTGGGTTCTCTTCAATGCCCGTTTTATATCCGGAAAGCCGTGGCCAGGGTATTGGGTTTGCCTCATGAAAATATTTTGGTGGAGCAGGCACCCACGGGCGGGGCCTTTGGCGGGAAAGAAGATATTCCTTCTGAGGTTTGTGCCCGTGCCTCAGTGGCCGCTGTGAAAGTCGGTCTGCCGGTAAAGGTTGTCTATAATCGTAGGGATGACATACAGCTTACCAGCAAGCGCCATCCGTTTCAAATGCATTACAAAGTGGGTGTGAAAGATGATGGATCACTTGTGGCAGCTAAAATTCTTCTTGAGGAAAACGCCGGAGCGTACGCAACGTTGTCTTCAGTTGTTTCTTATCGTTCGGCAGCCCAGGCCATGGGCCCCTACGTTATCCCCTATATTCATGTGGACTCAAATTCTTATTATACAAACCTTCCGCCAGCGGGTGCTTTTCGTGGATTTGGTTCCCCACAGGCGGCTTTTGGTCACGAAAGAATGATGGACGTTATTGCAGATAAACTGAACAGGGATCCGGTGGAATTACGGTTAAAAAATATTATCAAGCCCGGTTCGGAAACCCAAACGGCGCAAATATTGAATGAAAGTGTAGGCGCGGAAGAAACTATTCGGAAAGCTGCGAAACTTGCCCAATGGACCAGCTTTGATCCAGACCAGTCCGGACGATATAAACACGGACTCGGTATCAGTGCGATCCATTATGGAAATTGTCTCGGTGCAGCGGGATGGCATATGGATGGCTCAGGCGTTA
>JAACEJ010000729.1 GCA_011682565.1 Actinomycetota bacterium
ATTAGTAAACGCATGGGAATCAGGGGAATCCTTGGACTGGAAAAGGGAATTGTGTGGACCGTCTCTTGTGATGATGGGAAGGAGGATGTTGTTCAACGTGTTTTAGATTCCCATATTTTTTTCAACCCTTTATCACATGACTGTTATCGTTATGAATGAAGCATATAAAGAACGTATTAAACGAGAATTAAATAATTGTTTAACCGAAACCAATTTGCCATTGGGTAAAAAGGTTGTTGGTAAAGTTCGTGACACATATGATTTGGGTGACAAGTTGGTGCTGATTACCACAGATCGTCAAAGTGCCTTTGATCGCGTGCTGGCATCTATACCCTTTAAAGGACAAGTCTTGAATATGACCAGCGCCTGGTGGTTCGAACAAACAAAGCATATTACGGATAATCATGTTATTGCTATACCGGATCCAAATGTAACAGTGGCTAAAAAATGCGACGTTCTCCCCATCGAATTTGTTGTACGGGGATATATTACGGGATCCACAAGCACATCATTATGGACGGTTTACAACAAGGGTAACCGGGAATATTGTGGAAATATTCTATCCGAAGGTTTAAGGAAAAACCAAATACTTAGTGCGCCGATGCTGACGCCCACGACCAAAGAGAAGGAACATGATCGTCCCATCGCACCGGCGGAAATTGTCAGTGAAGGTTGGTTGACACAAGAAGAGTGGGATGAGACCGGCGCGAAGGCTTTGGCGTTATTTGCCTTCGGACAGGAAAAAGCGTTAGAGCATGGGTTGATTTTAGTGGATACCAAGTATGAATTTGGTAAAGACGAAGACGGTAATATTCTATTAATTGATGAAATCCATACGCCCGACTCAAGTCGCTATTGGATTGCAGATACTTACGAAAAACGATTTGCTGCACATGAGGAGCCACAAAATATTGATAAAGAATTTTTACGATTATGGTTTATGAAAAACTGCGACCCATACAACGATGAAGTACTGCCTGAAGCTCCTGAAGAACTGGTAGTGGAGTTATCCAATCGATACATATATCTTTATGAAACGATCACCGGGGAAAACTTTATCTTTCCTGAAGCAAGCGAACCGGTTCATGAACGGCTTGTAAAAAACGTTGTGGGCGTTTTGTAGCCACAAAGGCGCAGAGAGCACGGAGATGGATTTAAATAGGAGAGCCACCGAGACACAGAGATCACAAAGAATAAACGAGCGCTTTTCACGAGTAATAAAATCTCAGAGTTTCTCTTTGCTCTCGGTGTAACGATAAGGAAATGTTATGAAAACAATTATTATAATGGGTTCGATATCTGACGAACCGTGGGCAAAAAGAATCACCGATAAACTGGATGCAATGGGTATCACATGGGAACAGCATTCCGCATCCGCCCACAAAGAACCACAAAAAGTGTTGGAAATATTAGATAAGAACGCTGATGTAGAGGGTATTATCTATATTACAATTGCAGGTCGCTCCAATGCCTTATCCGGGTTTGTAGCGGCAAATTCTGAAAAACCAACATTAGCGTGTCCGCCATTTTCCGATAAGGTTGATATGTTGGTAAATATCCATTCCACCCTGCAAATGCCCAGCAACACCCCCGTACTCACTGTACTGGATCCGGGGAATTGTGCTTTGGCCGTGAAACGAATTATGGATTTCAGCCATTAAAACAGGATAACATTATGCCACATCGAAATATTGATACTTCCTTTAGTACACTTTCGGCAATTTCACCCTTAGATGGCCGATACCGGGAAATAGTCCATGATTTAGGATTGTTCTTTTCTGAAGAAGCCCTTATTAAATATCGTGTTAAAGTTGAAATTGAGTATTTAATTGCCCTGACACGACAGACAAAGATTATAGAGCTAAAACCGCTATCATCTGCAAATCAGGGTAAATTACGGAAACATTATAACAACTTTGACCGCCATGCCGCCGAACGGATAAAAAGCATTGAAAAAACCACGAATCACGATGTGAAAGCGGTCGAATATTATATCCAGGAGATATTGAAAGAAGAGAGACTAGAGTCTTTAATTCCGTGGGTCCACTTTGCTCTTACATCAGAAGATATTAACAATCTGGCATACTCTCTCATGTGGCAGGAAGCCATTCAGTTTATCTACATGCCGACACTGAAAGTATTGAACAATTCATTACGGTCATTATCCCATGATTATGCCGATCTGTCGCTATTGTCGCTCACCCATGGTCAACCGGCAACACCAACGACATTAGGAAAAGAGTTTGCTGTATTTGTCCATCGTTTAAAACGGCAAAAAGATGAACTTGAAAAGCATACGCTCCTGGGCAAATTAGGTGGTGCAAGCGGTACATGGAGTGCTCATACAATTAGTCTGCCACAGGTAAACTGGCGAAAATTTTCCAAGGATTTTGTTACTCAACTTGGTTTGGCATTCAACCCGGTGACGACACAAATAGAGTCCCATGATGCCTTAGCGGAAAGTTACCATATCATAACCAGAATCAATGGAATCTTACTGGACTTATCCCGGGATATCTGGTTGTATATCAGCCGCGGCGTATTGGGACAAAAAAAAGTAGAGGGGG
>JAACEJ010000730.1 GCA_011682565.1 Actinomycetota bacterium
AAATAGTGAATTCCCATCCAAATTGATGCTGTCAAGGTGGCTATTGCCGCACCTTTTACGCCAAGCTCAGGAAAGGGAAAGGGTTTCCATAGATACCCAAGCCAGCCGGCGCCCAAAGAGTCAAACAGGCTCAGAACGCCCTCCCTGCCATAGATTAGGCCAGCATTTAGATAGATGTTTAAAATATTTGATGTAATGGTTACGTTCATGTGAATTTTTGTGCGCTCAATGCCCGTATAAAAACCCTGAAAGACAAACCCTCCCATGGAAAACAACACGCTTAAAAAAGCAATCGATGTATATTCCACACATAAGACTATGACAGCGGGATCATTTATAAACAGTGGTATAATTCTATCGGCGTACAAAAAACCAAGAACTGAAACCGGTAATCCAACGGCCAGAGCCAAAATATGTCCATTGTGCATCGCAACGCCGCACTCACCATAAATTTTTTGCCCAAGGCGCCTGGAGGCCATCGTTTGGGTCGCCGTGCGAAGGCTAATTCCAAAGCTCAGTATAGTCCAGACCAACATGGCTCCCATTCCGGTGGCAGCTAATGCGCCGGCCCCAAGACGCCCTACCATTGCAACGTCAGCCAAATTCATAAAAGTCCGACTAAGGTTGCTCATAATAACAGGAAAAGCAAGCGTCATTACCTGTTTAGATAGCGCTTTTTCCCGGGGTCGAAATATGTTTGGGATTAATCTCACTCTGATCCGGCTTTTAAAATTTGTTTTATAACCACACCATATCCTTTAAAAATTTCGGTTTTTTTACTACGAAAGGGGGCAACTCTCATTATCATTACTATTCCATAGAGAAGATTTCAGGGTTTTTATGGGGGGTAATCTATATAAAACCGGAATAACCGTTTCGATAATTATTTTACAATTGCGATACAATGTTAATATTGAATTGATACATTATGTTACAGATTTATAGCTAACACAATTATAGTCTCGTCGTTATGGCAACTTTATTGTTTTGGCACAGTGTTTGTAAGTTTGGTGGTGAGAGAATCGGGATAAACCATGCGACAGTTTACACAAACAGAACAAGAAATTATAGAGTTCCTGGAGAAGCGGACTAAAAAATTATTAGACGGAACAGCTTTGCCGCACGAAGTTGTTTTTATCAACCAGGAAGAAAAAGAAAACCTCTTAGAAGCGCTGAACAATTTAGCTTCTAAGTATGGTTTAATAGCAACTGCGTAGAACATTAACGGCTTTTTTCTTTACCTCCCGATTAAATCCCGATCTTATCATGTCGGGATTTTTTATACATAGTTTATAAACCTAATTTGGACCATGAAAATACCTTCCTATTTGCTTCACCTTCACCCAAAAATCAAAGAAGCCTTATCTTCCGGCAAGCCGGTCGTGGCTTTAGAGTCAACTATCATTTCGCACGGGATGCCTTATCCCGACAATCTGTCCTTTGCCAAAAAGTCTGAAAAAATTGCCTGCGATGGTGGCGCTATACCAGCAACGATTGGCCTCCTTAAGGGAAAAATTCATGTGGGTCTCACAGATGATGAGCTTGAAGAGCTCTCGGTAAAACCGGCTTTTAAAACAGCCTCCAGAGATTTGTCTTATGTCGTGTCGCAAAATTTGAATGGGGCGACGACGGTTTCCTCTACATTGGCCATCGCCTATAGCGCCGGTATAAAGGTTTTTGCCACCGGAGGTATTGGCGGAGTTCATCGAGGCGCGGAATCAAGCTTTGATATTTCGCAGGATATCCGCGCTTTAGAGCGCTATCCGCTTATTGTCGTTACGGCCGGAGCAAAAGCTATCTTGGATTTACCAAAAACACTTGAAGCTTTGGAAACCTCCGGTGTTCCTGTTGTGGGATATAAAACAAAATCTTTTCCGGCTTTTTACTCACGTTCTTCCGGAATTCCCGTTCCATATTCACTTAATACGGTAGCTGAAATTGTTGCCCTTTTTCACAGTCATTGTTCATTACAACGTTCACAGGCTGTTGTTGTTGCAAACCCTATTGCGAAAATAGAAGAAATAACGTCTGACGAAATTGACACTATAATAGAAACAGCTTTAATTAATTGTGGAAATGAAAATATTTCAGGGAAAAATGTCACACCGTTTTTATTGAAGGAAATTGTCGAAATGACGGGAGGAAGAAGCTTAAAAGCGAATATTGCTTTAGCTCTGAATAATGTCCGGCTTGCAGTAGAAATATCTAAACAGCTGAAAGAGCGGTTCCGCTTTTAACGTTCAGGTAGTGCTCTACTGTTTCTAAAAGCCTTGCTTTGCGGATTGGCTTTGTCAGAAACTCGTCACACCCTGCGTTTAAACAGCGATCTCTGTCATGTGTAAAGGCGTATGCCGTTGTCGCAATTACCGGTATATCCTTTTTTCTTTCGTTTTTCTTTAAATATTTTGAAATCTTTAACCCGTCTTCGTTACCATGTAAAGATATATCTAAAAGTACACATTTTACCGGTTTTGATTCTATTTGGGTTATGGCCTCTTTTACCGTTTCAGCATATAGAACATCATAGTCTTTAAGAAAATGATACATTAATTGCTTA
>JAACEJ010000731.1 GCA_011682565.1 Actinomycetota bacterium
CTACGCAATGCCTTGTCCCGACAACTCTCCGTTTCAATACCGGCGCAAAAGCTTTACGACATGCTCATTGCAGATGAAATGAGCGATTTGCAATCGGCAAAACATTTGGTTTTTATTCCCCATGAGCAAATGCATTACCTCCCCTTTGCCGTGCTGCAGGACAGTTCCGGCCAGTACCTGGGAATGAAATATTCTCTCTCTTTGGCTCCCAGTGCCACAGTCCTGGGATTCTGTCTCACAAAAGGAGATTCGTTCTTGCAAGTGCCGAGAAAGGATCTTAAAATTCTTGCTTTCGCCAATCCCGATCTTGGCAATCGAAAATCGAATTTACCTTTCGCTGAAAAAGAAGCAAACAGTCTGAAACGATATTTCCCGGATGTCAAAATTTTCACCGAAAAGAGTGCAACGGAAACGCAAGTCTATGCACAAAGTGCAAATTTTCAGCAAATTCTATTTTCATGCCATGGTGTTTTTGATGATAACTTTCCTCTTCTTTCCGCTTTACTTCTCGCCCCGGATTCGTTGAACGACGGACGTCTGGAGGCTCACGAAATTTTTGGCTTAAAGCTGAATGCCTTTATGGTTGTCATGAGTGCCTGCGAAACGGGTTTGGGCAAAGTACGCGGCGGAGATGAAGTCGTCGGCTTGTCACGAAGCTTCATCTATGCCGGCGCGTCCTCGTTGATGTCCTCGCTATGGAAAGTCGACGACCTGGCAACCGCCGTTTTAGTGAAACGATTTTTTCGCTATCTTGCCGAAGGAAAATCGCGCGCCGAAGCGTTGGTGATGGCACAAAAAGTTGTTTACAAAGAGATCAATCCCTACCCGGCGTTTTGGGCGGCTTTTACTATTACAGGAGATTTTAGATAAATTTTTTTCCTGCAAAATACACGACTAGTCGCTATATATTATAATGACACTCCGCCTTTTAATGGATTCTTTTGTTTTTTCGATTTGACAATGTGAGGAAATGTGAATGGATGATGGGCAAAAACCGAAGGATCAACTTGTCCGGGAACTAGCAGAATACCGCAAAAAAATAGCCGAATTACAACAGAAATTAAAGACGAACAATTCCGACCAGACGGAATCCCGTCTCCCTCACCTCGAGACCGAACAAATTACCGATGGTTCTGCAATTATTGATTTGAATGGTACTTTCCGTTTCGTCACAGATTCCTTTTCAAGAATTTACGATTACAAAAAAGACGAACTTGTGGGAATGCCGCTTTCTGCACTTCATCTTGAAGGCCAGGAGCACACCGTTAAAAGCATTATTGAAAATGTTATCGAGAAAGGCTTTTACCAATGCGATGTTCGCCACGTCAGGCGAAACGGCAACAAATTCCCGGGAGCACTAAAAGTAAATCTCATTACCGATGAAGCACAGAATCCGGCAAACATACTGCTCAAAATCAGGAACCTTTCTGCCTTTGAAAAAATAGAAGAAGCCCGGCGTGAAAGTGAAGAAATATACAGAAACCTGTTCGATCGCGCCAATGACGGCATTATGGTCATTCAGGATAAAATAATTAAATATGCCAATTCTCGTCTCGCGCATCTTCTCGGTTATTCCATTGAAGAACTGGTCGCCACATCGCTGACAGATTACCTCTACTCGAACGATCTGTCACTGGTTTTTGAGAATTATCAAATGCGGCTAAAGGGAAATCAGGTCGAACAGACTTATGAGATCAAACTCAATAGAAAAGAAGGGGCGCTTCTTCACGCAGAATGCAATTCCGGGCTCATTACCTACGAGGGCGAACCGGCGGACCTTGTTTTCGTACGTGATATTACCCAATCCAAACAGACAGAGAGAACGCTTAAGCGCCGGCTGGAACTTGAAAAAACCGTTTCTCGAATTTCTTCCTGGTTCATTACCGCCTCGGACATTAATGAAGCAATAAACCAGGCTCTGGGAGACATGGGCCGGTTTGCCAAAGCCGGACGCGCTTTTTTGTTTTATCGCCAGGACTCGACAGACGTCATTGAAATCAGCCACTCATGGTTTGCAAACGGCACTTTGAGTCACCTGGAGAAACTTCCCCACCTGGAACCCAAAGCTTTTCCCTGGTGGCAGCAACGCTTATCTGAGGGTGACCCTTTCCTGGTCAAATATCTTTCAGAATCTTCCGATGACACTGATGACGAGAAAGAATTGTTGTTGTACAAGCTGGGTGTTAAATCGCTCATCATTCTTCCTCTCTATTCGGGCTCGGAACTTTCAGGCTATATCGGTTTGGGCGACATTGAAAAAGCAGGCGAGTGGCGTTCCAAAGACCTGGCGCTTTTCCATATCTTTGCGGAAATCATCGGCCGGGGCTTGGAAAGAAAAAAATCCGCAGAAGCTTTGGCCGCGCAAAAAGAACGTTTGGCCGTTACGCTGCGCTCGATCGGAGACGGCGTCATCAGTACCAATCACAAAGGCCGGATTACATTAATAAATAAAGTAGCAGAAAAATTCACCGGCTGGAAAGAAAATGAAGCAATCGGCAGACCCATCGGAAAAGTCTTTCAATGTATCAGCGAAAAAACCGGAAAACGCTA
>JAACEJ010000732.1 GCA_011682565.1 Actinomycetota bacterium
GACGATATGAGCGACGAAGAAAAAATGGAAATCATCACTAAAACCTTCAACGAACTGTACGATAAAAACCACCCGGTGCGGCAGAATCTTTATTATATGGATACCATAGAAGAAATACGCATTATTAAGGGATTGGATAAAGATGCGCATTAAGGAAATTGAGATCCAGAATTTTAAAGCTCTTTACGGAAAATACACCATCGAACTTGGCAATTCCGGCAAAAATCTGATGATCTATGGTGAGAACGGCAGCGGTAAAAGTTCTTTCTGTCAGGCTTTGCAGCTATTCTTTCAATCTTCTCAACAAGAAATTGATATTAGCACGTTTAAAAATGTGTTTAATCAAAATGGCAGGAATTCTTGGTACATTAAAATTACTTTTCGGGATAAAGCAAACAATCGGGATAAACCCAACAAGCGGTTGCGGGCGGCACGAGCACGCGTCCGGTTTTTTTTATTTGAAAGTTTTCAAGCGTGCTCGTGCGCCTGAACCGCAGGCCGTTATGTGCCCCTAACCTCCCGCTGTTCACGGTCACGTTATCAAGAACAAGGGGATTCATCCCCTTGTTCTGAAGTAAGGAGGGATGCACCTCCTTTTTAAATCGGAGATTTATTACCAGACACTTTTATTCGAATTAAACTTTGCGACTTGGCGTCTTTGCGGTTAAAAATTAACAAATTGATCATCAAATGCCAATATTGCAAAAAGTATTCGGCAGCAAGATCGGAGAAAACAATGAAATATTTTGCACGTTTTTTTATCATTCCGGCGCTTCTTTTTGTCGGTTTTATCGGTTGCCGCCGAACGGTTATACCGGTCGGCGATCCCGTTTCGTACGTCGATCCGATGATCGGAACCGGCGTGCACGGTCATACTTTTCCCGGCGCCACGGTTCCGTTCGGTATGGTGCAGATCAGCCCGGACACGCGCGGTGAGAACTGGGACGGCTCCTCGGGCTATCACTATTCCGACCCGACGATCATGGGATTCAGCCAGACGCATTTGAGCGGCACCGGCGCGCCCGAGTTTTGCGATGTGCTGTTCATGCCGACCGTCGGCAAAGTGCGGGTGAAAGTCGGGGATGAAAACGATCCGTCGACGGGCTATCGCTCGACATTTCGTCACGCTAACGAACAGGCTTCAGCCGGCTATTACAGCGTGCTGCTGGACGACTATGGCGTCCGGGCGGAACTGACGGCGACGAAACGCACGGGCTTTCATCGCTACACTTTTCCCGCCTCGAAGGAATCGAATATCATTATCGATTTGCAGAGCCGCGGACACGTGGTCGAGTCGAATATCGAATTTTTGAGCGACAGGGAGATTCAGGGTCTGCGCCGCTCTTCCGCCTGGGCCAAAGATCAATATGTTTATTTTTACGCGAAATTCAGCAAGCCGTTCAGCGCTTTCGGCATCGCGCTTGACGACTCGCTGATCGACGGCCTGAAGAGCGCGTCAGGGAAAAATGTCAAAGCTTATGTGCGTTATGCAACGGACAAGGATGAGCAGATTCTGGTGAAAATCGGCATCTCCGCTGTCAGTTGCGACGGCGCGCGCAAAAATCTTGAGGCGGAAAATGACGGCTGGGATTTCGACGGTATCGCGGCACAGGCGAAATTCGACTGGAACGACTATCTCTCCAAAATAACCGTCGAGGGCGGTACGAAAAAACAGCGGCGGATTTTTTATACGGCATTGTATCACACGGCCGTGTCGCCGAATCTTTTTATGGATGTGGACGGTCGATTCCGCGGCGTCGACCACCAGGTGCACCGCGCCGAGGGTTTTACAAATTATACGGTTTTTTCGTTGTGGGATACGTTTCGCGCGCTCATGCCGCTGTACACGATTATCGAACCCGATCACAGCGCCGATTTTATCAAGACTTTTCTCTCCATGTACCGCATCGGCGGCCGGCTGCCCAAATGGGAAATTGCCGGCAATTATTCCGGCGCCATGATCGGCTTTCACAGCCTGCCGGTCATTCTCGACGCCTACGCCAAAGGCATCCGCGGTTTCGACGCCGACCTTGCCTTGCAGGCTATGAAGGCCAGTATGCAAAGCGGCGGCCCGGCCCTGACTTTTTTCCGCAACCTGGGTTTTATTCCGGCGGATAAAGAAGTCGGCTCGGTGTCCAAGGCCATGGAATACGCCTACGACGCCTGGTGCGTCTATAAAATGGCAAAAGCGCTTGGCGATGAAAACGACGCCGAGGTGTACGGGCAATACGCTCTGTTTTATCGCAACCAGTTCGATCCCTCGACCGGATTTATGCGTCCGAAAAAGTACGACCGCACCTGGGTTTCGCCTTTCGATCCGGCCGAGGGCAGCGAACATTATGTGGAGGGCAACGCGTATCAGTACACTCTGTTCGCGCCGCAGGATGTGGACGGCCTCATCGATCTGTTTGGCGGCGATGCAAAATTCATCGCCTGGCTGGACGCGCTGTTTACCACCACTTCCAAATATGACGCCAAGGTCGTCGATGCCGCCGGACTGATCGGCCAGTACGCGCACGGCAACGAGCCGAGCCACAACCTGGCCTAAGTTATGCCGGTGAGCCATGGCAGACGCAGGCGATGATTCGCAGAATTCTCGATCAACGCTACGACGACCAACCCGACGGCCTGAGCGGCAACGAAGACTGCGGGCAAATGTCGGCCTGGTATGTGTTGAGCGCCGCAGGATTCTATCCCGTCTGTCCGGGCGAGCCGTCATACATCATCGGCAGCCCGGTTTTCGACAAAATGACCTTTCACCTTGAAAATGGAAAACAGTTTACCATTCGCGCTGAACACGTTTCCAAACGCAACAAATACATTCGCGGCGCAATGATGAACGGCAAGCCCTGGACAAAATCCTGGTTTTCGCACGCGGATATTTTGAACGGCGGCGAACTGGTTCTTGACATGGGATCATCGCCGGATAAAGCGTGGGGCGCTTCCGA
>JAACEJ010000733.1 GCA_011682565.1 Actinomycetota bacterium
AATGGAGTACGTGTTATTGAGAACGACCTGGCGGCAATTCTCTACACTTCCGGCTCTACGGGAAAACCGAAAGGCGTTGTATTAAGTCATCTGAATATTGTTGCCGGCGCGAAAAGCGTAGCGGAATATCTCAAGAATACGGAAAACGATCGTCTGCTCAGCATCCTTTCTTTCGGATTTGATTATGGATTAAGTCAGTTGACGACGTCGTTTCTTGTCGGAGCGCAAGTCGTTCTTCTCAACCATCTCTTTAACAACGATATTTTAAAAGCTGTCGATAAATATAAAATTACCGGCCTGGCCGCAGTGGCCACAACCTGGATTCAGCTTTTGCAGTCAAAATGGGAATATCCGCGCATGGGCAGTCTCCGCTACATAACCAATTCCGGTGGCGCCATTCCTAAAGACTATGTGCTGGAATTAAAACGCCGCTTGCCCAAGACCTCCATTTACCTCATGTACGGTCTGACCGAGGCGTTTCGTTCAACTTTTCTCGATCCGGAACTCGTGGTGCAGCGCCCGACATCCATGGGAAAAGCAATTCCCGGAAATGAAGTGCTGGTGCTCGACGAAAATAATCGACCGGTAAAGCCGGGCAAAGTGGGGGAACTGATACACCGCGGCCCGCTCGTTGCCAAAGGTTACTGGGATGATCCCGAGCTTACTGCGATTCGTTTTCGACATGACCCGCTGCAGCCGAAGCAAGTGCCAAACCCTGAATTTGTAGTTTATTCCGGTGACTATGTAAAAATAGATAAAGACGGCTACCTGTATTTTGTCGGGCGCAAAGATGAAATGATAAAGTGTGCGGGTAATCGTGTCAGTCCTACCGAAGTTGAAGAAGTGATTTATGCAAGCGGTAAAGTTCAGGATGCCATTGTTTTTGGCGTACCTGATGAAATTTACGGCCATGTCATTCGAGCCGTTGTTGTTGCCGCCCCGGGTGTTGAAATAACGGAAAAGGAAATCATTCGGCATTGCAAGCGCGAACTGCCGCCGTATATGGTTCCCCAATCAGTGGAAATGCGCTCCGAACTGCCGGTAAATGCCAGCGGAAAACTGGATCGCTCTCTGGTCAAAAAACAAATCCTCGAATCTCTGAATCCAGAGGTGGAAAAGCAATGATGCTTTTTAAAAAGCAAATGCAACCTCCCGCAGGTTATGGAAACGTGCAATATCGGATTTTATTGCCATTTCTGCAAACAAGTTACATAAAAACAGAACCATTAATGCTGCGGGAGGTTTAAACGTGAATCACAAGGCGCTGAAATCTGCACTTTCCCATTTCGAACAAAAGGACGGCCAACTGCTGGTTAACGGGCATTTGGTTGCGGAAATTGCTGAGGAATATTCGACGCCGCTTTATATCTATGACAGTTCTTTTTTATCCGGGCGTCATAAAATGCTGCGGAAAATGTTGCCGCAGGATTTGGAAATCACCTATGCCGTAAAAGCAAATCCGAATGCGCAAGTGCTGCGGATTTTAGGAAAATTATATGACGGCGTGGACATTGCCTCGCGCGGAGAAATGGTCAAAGCGCTCAAGGTAGGTATTCCTGCGCAGCAAATGAGTTTTACCGGCCCGGGGAAAAGTTCTGCCGAACTGGAATATGCGATAAAACTGGGCATCGGCAGTATCAGTGTGGAAAACGAGCGTGAAATAGAGCACATTCGTACGATATGTGAGCAAAATGATTTGAGTGCAAATATCCTTATCCGCGTTAATCCTGATTTTGAACTGGCACGCTCGGGAATGAAAATGGGAGGCGGACCTAAGCAGTTTGGCATTGACAGTGAAAAAGTGCCCGCTCTCGTTTCGTCGTTAAAAAATGCAAAACGGACAAGGCTGCGCGGTATTCACATTTTTTCAGGATCGCAAAACCTGGTTGCCGATGCAATTGTCGAAACTTTCGAAAAAATTATTGATTATGCCTGCTCTCTTTCCGCAACAACTCAAATCCCTCTGGACATTGTCAATCTCGGCGGTGGTTTTGGCATCCCTTATTATTTTAATGATAGCGATCTCGATTTGAGCGCTGTTGGGGCGGGATTGCGTCAGGTACTGGCAAATGCAAAAAAAAATCTACCGGGAACGCGTTTTAAGATTGAGTTGGGTCGCTATATTGTCGGCGAAAGCGGGATGTATGTCGGCAAAATATTATATCGCAAGGAATCGCGCGGCGAGATTTTTATTATTATCGACGGCGGCTTGCATCACCATTTGGCCGCATCGGGAAATTTCGGCCAAAAGATGGTGCACCGGCCAATGCCGATAACGATTGCCAATGCACTCGATAATCCCATTGAAAAAGTGAATGTCGTCGGTGCGCTGTGTACGCCGCTGGATACTTTTGGTACAAACGTCGAACTTCC
The DNA here is from genome assembly GCA_011682565.1 of Actinomycetota bacterium. GTDB lineage: Bacteria > Zhuqueibacterota > Zhuqueibacteria > Residuimicrobiales > Krinioviventaceae > Hydrothermomicrobium. The sequence goes on from JAACEJ010000733.1 coordinate 2,374, forward strand.
ACGAGCAAAGGAAGGCGACCTTGTTGTCGTGCTGAATTCCGGGGCTTACGGCTTTTCCGCCAGCCCGCTGGGATTTCTTTCACACAACCCGCCAAAAGAGGTGGTTTTATAGATGATAAAAGTTCGCATTATAAAAGATACTCGGAAAATCCGGGCTATTTTTCCTC
>JAACEJ010000124.1 GCA_011682565.1 Actinomycetota bacterium
AATTATTCACCATAGAACGATCGGCAAAATTTTTCAAATCTTTAAACGTGAACGACTTTTGATTTCGGTAGAGCATCGATCTCTCCAGCCGCTCAATAAAATCTTTTTTCGAAATTTTAATATTATTGACACGAAGCACCCAGGATGTGTCGAAATAACTGCACGATAAGAGCAGCATAACTCCCAGAATTGGAAATAGTAAATATTTTTTCTTAAGCAAAGTGAATCCTTTCTTATATTTTTCCAAAACAACTGATCTTGTTTTTTCGTTTCGTTCATTTTAATTGGGTTTAAACATCCCCCTAAATTCCCCTTTGAAGGGGGACAATTTCGCCGCAGGCGAAATCAGGGGGGTGTAAACCAGTGCATTAGTGCAATAAAGCACGTAAATTTACAAAATTATCATAACCTCCCCACAATGCTCAACCATTTTAATTTCCACACCATCCAAATTGCTTCGCGGACAATTTTCTTCGACATTTTCGATGAACCGGCGGCGCGATCAATAAAAATAATCGGGATCTCGCCAATACTGAATCCTTTTTTCCATGCTTTGAAATTCATCTCGATCTGAAAAGAATAACCATCCGAATGAATTCTGTCAAGGTCGATGCTTTCCAGCACTTTTCGGCGGAAACATTTAAAACCGCTGGTACAATCACGTACCGGCAGCCCGGTGATGAGCCGCGTGTATTTGCTGGCGCCGATGCTTAACAGCAGTCTCACCAATGGCCAGTGAACGACATTTATCCCTTCCACATACCTGGAACCCAGGACAACATCATATTTGTCAGCGGCCCGAATTAATTTTTTTAATTCGCCGGGGTCGTGAGAAAAATCCGCATCCATTTCCAAAATCAGATCATACCCATTTTCAAGCGCGTATCTGAACCCCGCGACATAGGCGGTGCCGAGCCCTGCTTTTTGCTGTCTTTGCAGGAGATGAATACGCTGGTTTTTTTCCTGCATTTTTGTGACAATATCGCCGGTTCCATCGGGTGAATTATCATCCACAACAAGGACATGTAAATTCTCAATATTTTGATTGAAAATCGCAACAAGAATATTTTTAATATTTTGGCTTTCGTTATACGTAGGAATGATGATCAGAATTTTCAAGGTCTGCTCCGAAATGTTCAATGTGGAAGGAATATTTTGACGCGTCTGTTTTCCAATTCATTTGAGATTTTTCAGTTGAATTGTTCTTTCAGCTTGACCAAACCTTCCTTTGCATTACTCAATTCAATGTTGCATTCATTTATCGCCTTGTCCACGAGCAACCCGGAATTCAATGGACGCGGCGCAGCCTGATTCAGGACGTTGGTCGTTATTGGGGTGATGAGAGATTCATCCAGTTCAAAAACCTGTGCGATTTGCCGGGCAAAGGTCAGTCGGTCGAGGATTTCACGTCCGGCAATATTCAAAACACCTCTATAGTCGGTACCGATAACTTGCCAGATTCCGCCCGCCAGTTCATCGGCCAGCGTGGTATTGCCGATTTGGTCGGTTACAATTGTAACCGGCTGTTGTTGCCTCAGCTTTTCAATCAGCCAGGAAACAAAATTTGCATTTCCGAAAATATTTTTACCGTACAAAATCATCGTTCTGATAATGATATATTCGACGGGTGAAGCACGGAGTGCATTTTCACCCGCCAGTTTTGAGCGACCATAATATCCCAAAGGATTGGGGACAGCATTTTCATCATAAGGTCCGTTTTTGCCGTCGAAAATATAATCCGTTGAAATATGAACAATTTTCGAATGCGCTTTTCTTGCGGCATAAGCCAGGTTTTCTACAGCCTCTACGTTCACTTGCCAGCATAACCGGCGTTCTTTTTCCGCACCGTCAACGTTCGTATAGGCGGCCGCATTGATGATCCAATCCGGAGCCAATTTGAGCACAAGTTCAAGCACTTGCCGGCGGTTGGTTATATCACATTTTGAAAAGGACTGCCGAGGCAAAATGGGACTCTCCTCTTGCAAGTCTATTCCAAAAATATCAACGTGGTCGGGCGCGAGTGCAACCAACTTTTGCCCCAACAGGCCATGACAGCCGGTAATTAATACTCGCAATGATTTCCTTTTAATTTTCTCAAATTTTGCAACCGTTTTTTCTGAACTCGAGCAGCTTGTTTTTAATCTCTTCGTTTTGCGGCGCCAGGATTTCAGCAACAAAAATGGCAGCATTGCCGGCACCTGCTTTGCCGATGGACATGGTTGCCACCGGCACGCCTTTCGGCATTTGCACAATGGCATAAAGTGCATCGACACCATTCAATGCGGAACCGGCAAGCGGTACGCCGATGACCGGCAGAGTCGTATAGCTGGCGATAACTCCCGGCAGGTGCGCGGCCATCCCGGCCCCGGCGATGATCGCGGAAAAACCATTTTCCTCAGCCGATTGCGCGAACCGAGCAGTGGCTTCCGGCGTACGATGCGCGGAAAGTGTGAATACCCCAAACTGAATGCCAAAATAATCCAAAAACTTTTCCGCCTCTGCCATTACTTCTGCATCAGACGTGCTTCCCATTACAATTGCAACTTTCGACATGCTACTCTGCTCCATGCTTCACTTCATCTGCTGTTTTAAATGTATTGGCCATGGCTATCAGTTGCCGCATAAACGGCCATTTTCTTCGACCGGGTGCAAGAACGGCACAATCGATGAGATAAATCCGCCCATCGCTCTTATTATAAAAACCGATGCTGCGAAACGGCCCGCCGACAACCAGTTTTTTATTTTGCCAAATTCCATCCAATTGGATAGCAAAACGACCATTAAAATCAATATCTTTTTCCGCTACCTTGAGGCCGTCGTCCTGGTAGACAAAATCGCCTTCATAAAACTGTTTCGCCAGACTATCACGCTTGGCAATCATCCACTCTTTGTTCAGAATCGAGGGGTCCTCCACAGGCTCCCAGTAAACGGAAAACCAGCGCTGCGGCCCCATGCGTCGCAGCCATACAAATCGAGCCGCGGAAGAGTCAATCGCAACGACATAATCATGCTGCACCCGTACGGTCCAACCGTGCTCCCGAAGAAACTTTTTCTCGACATCCTTTTGTTCAAAACTGTAGTATAAAGAAGCGGATACAATATTTTGCGTGTTTTCATCAAAAACCCGAAAAATAAGATTCTTGTGAATCTGAATTTGCTTTTTTAGCGTTGGAATGTCTTTGGCAACGAGCACGGCCAGCATCTGATCTCGCGCCCAGGCATTTTTTTTCTGGAAAAAAAAGCTGCTATCCATCTCCACACGCTTTTTGGATGCATCACTTAAAAGTTTGTCGAGTAATTCTTTTGTGCGCCCCTGCGATTGCAATGTCCCAATGAGCAAAAGATTGGTGTAACGCGCCAAATCACCCAGGTCTTCAGGCGAACGCTGCGAAATTTTGAAAATAGTTTCCGGCTGCGGTGTCATCATCTCAACTCCCAAAGCCGCACGCACATCATCTTCAATTTGAGGCCAAAGCGAAGAGTCGGCAAGGACAATTATTTTGTCAAAAGATCCAATCGTTGCGGGTTTATGCTGACAACCTGACGAAAGAAGAAAGGCGCAAGCAAAAATCCCAACGAGCAATAATGTAATTATTTTGTTTTTCATCTTTCCATCCTCCAATTTATTTTGAAAAAGGAAGAACATCTTTGGCCGGTTTAATCCGGCATATTTTTTACTTTAGCAACATCACGGATGAGCCTGCAAGGCGGCTATACCAATTCCTGTTTATCAGTACGGGTATGAAATTTCTCTTTCCTGAGCGCAAAAATGATTCCGCCCGGAATTGTTGCGACAACACCGACCAGGTAAGCAAGAAATTCAAACACGACAACAGCCGTTGACGGGACGCCTGCTTGGGCGAACAATGTCACCCCGCTCTGCTCCCGGACGCCAATACCGCCGAGAGAAATGGGCAGGCTTGCGGCCATAGCAATGATGGGCACAAATACAAAAAAATAAATCGCATTAACGTGTACGCCAACGGCTCGGGCTGTCAAAATATGCGTGCAAACCCGCAAGCTCTGAACCACCAGCGATATTACAAATATTCTCAAGAGCATTTTTTTGTTATGACGAAATCTGTTAATTTCAAAATAAATATCCCGCAGTTTATCGGTAACAAACGTCGGCAAAAGATATGTCAGCAGCCATGACATTTTTCGTGCAATGTTTAGCTTGAGAAAGAACAATATGCCAAAAATCCAGCCGAAAAAAATAACCGCAATTGTAAGAATGGTTACCAGCGATGCCAGGCTTTTAATCCAAACAAGTGAGACGATCAACGCCAACATCGTTAAAGTGAAAAAACCAACAAATCGGTCAAACAAAACCGTTGAGAAAGCATTCATCGTATCGCCCGAACTCCGCTGCACATCATAAATTCGAAAGGCATCGCCACCCACGTAGCCGATAAGAAAATTATTAAAGAACAATCCTACGTGATAATAGGAGACAACCCGCCAAAAAGATAATCGGATTCCTTTAATCCTGAGTAAAAGATACCATTGAAAAGCGCCAAGCAAATTACTTGAAGAAAAAGTCAATATACTGGCCAAAATCCATACCCAATTGGCATGACTGATTTGTTTACCGACATTTTGAATGCCGATTCGCTGCAGTAACCATAAGATCAGCCCGGCGCTGACAAAGAACTTGATTATTGAAAAGATATGCTGCCGTATTGCCGGTATTGAACGTGACGGTCGATCCGATTTCTTTTTATTCAATCCTCTTTTATTTCCTCATTAACCCTGCGCATTCACCTTGCTGCTGTCAGCAGATTTGAGCAATTTTTGTTCTTCCTGCATTTTTAAAGTTGCCTGCTTGTCGTCCGGATGCCTTTTCAGCCATTCGTTAAGCAAGTCTACTGCATCCTGATGTCTTCCCGCTCTGCTATATAAACTAACCAGAGTTCCATAAACGTACGCGTTATCGGGAGACATTTCCATGGCCATCTCGGTATATTCCAGGAATTTTTTGCTTTTGCCGGCAAGATCATACATTTGTCCCACCTGAAGGAGCAGGCGCGCATCAGGGACAGGAATAATATCAAACGGCATTACGGTTTCCATGCGGTCCAGCACGCGAACCATTTTGTCATACTTTTTTGACATGAGATAGTCCTGGGCAAGGCCGAGGAAGGCAGCACGATAATTCTGTAACAAACCCTTAATATTGTTATTAAAATAAACTTTCGGATTGTCCAGTCCTCTGAACTTGTAAATTTTGAAAAGATATTTCTCCATTTTTTCAGTGGACAAACGCTCGTTTTCAAAAGGAACAAGCTTAAAGCACTGGCCGTCCATGCGCAAATATTTATCCAAACCAAGCTTGTTATTTCTTGAAACGGTAACTGCAAAATAGACCGGCTTTCGCCATTGATTGGCGTAGAGAATATTCAGAATCATCAGGTCCTGAACCCGAATTGCCTGGTTAAAGACTGTGGGCTTGACCTTTATTGTAATGTCAGAGGGAAACTTTTCGTCCGGTTTTTCCAATCCCTTCCTTTCTCCAACATCGGCCAGGGCTTTTCCGCGTATACTTTTCGGAACCGGAATTTTTATCGTCTGCGTTTTCCATGGAGCAAGCTCGATACGGTCAATCTGCTCGTCCGTCAAACTGATAGGTACTCTGGGTTCCCCATGCTTAAGCTGTTTAATATACCATGGCGTATTCAGCAGGCTCAAATTTACAACCCGAACATCTTTGCGGATGCCGTACACTTCTTGCAAAAACCAGAGCGGGAAGGTATCGTTATCGCCATTAGTAAAAAGGATGCCGTTCGGCTCGCATGTCTGCAAAATATTATAGGAATAATCATAAGCGACATAGTTCCCGGAACGATTGTGTTCGTGATAGTTATGTGCGAGCAGGTTAATCGGGACCATAATTGTGAATGCCGCGATAACGGCCCAGAACAGAGTCTTTTTAAAACCATTCTTTTCCCGGAAAGCTTCCTGAATCCATTCCAGTATTGCGGAGACACCCATTCCGATCCACAGGGCGAAAGCAAAGAACGAGCCGACAAAAACATAATCCCGTTCCCGCGGCTGCGGATTCTCCTGATTCAAATAGATGACGATTGCGAGACCGGTGAGTAAGAAAAGAGCTGAAATAACAGAAGCATGACGCCAGTGCCGATAAAAATGATGCACCATACCGATAAGCCCAAGGAGAAAAGGAAGCCCCAAAAGACCGAGCAAAGTAAAGTTGGCAGCTATATAATGATCCGGGCCAAGTGTCTTTCCCTTACCAATGAATTGCCAGCCAAAATACCGCCAGTACATCTTTTTAATCTGATAGTTCCACATAAAATTCAATTGCTTGCCCAAGTTAAATGTTGCATAACTGCGCCCGGAATATTGTTGATGAAACTGCCACTCAGGTAAAAGCCCGGGATAGCGGCGTGGAAACGTTCCCCACGATCCGTACTGTTCACGGTTCAGATAGCGTACCATTCCTTCCATCGTCTCGGGATTGTTCTCATCAATAGCCGGATTTAATTTGGAGCGGATCATCAAACCCGCATAAGTTGAATAACCGATAATAACCAGTAAGGCGGACATCAGCGCCAAACTCATTATCTTTTGTTTGCCGCTTACAGCATAATAAACTCCGATAAACAATGCAATGATAATGGCAAAAATGAACCAAACACCAAGTTTACCTGCGATATTGGGAACCCACTGAACGATGCCGGGGTAAATTGCAATAAAAATAGCCGCCGAAATAGCTACAAAAGCTGCCAAATTTTTAAAAGTAATTTTTTGTCCTGTCTTTTCCAGGTACTTGAAATAAACAACCATGAAAACAGCCGGAAGAGTGAGAATCATCAAAAGGTGGACACCCATTGCCAGACCGACGAGATAGGCAATGATCAAAATATATCTCTCCGAGCCCTTTTCGTCTGCTTTTTCAAGCCATACCAAAATCAGCCAGACAATGATTGATGTAAAAAACATACTGATGGCATAAACTTCGGCTTCAACCGCATTAAACCAAAATGTATCGGTAAAAGCATAAGCAAGCGCACCGATAAGACCGCTTGCCGTCAGAATCAGGACATCGTCGGAATTTTTCGGTTCACCGCGCCATTGTTTTATGAATCGTACAATGATCAAATAAGTTAACATCACCGTCAGCGCGGATGCGATGGAGGAAATGATATTCACACGCAAAGCAATATCTGTTGCCAGGGGAAGCATGGTAAAAATACGTCCTATGAGCAGAAAGAGCGGTGCGCCCGGCGGATGCGGCACCCCAAGGATGTAAGAGCAGGTAATAAATTCACCGCAATCCCAAAACGACACCGTAGGAGCAATCGTTTTTAAATAAACAATTAATGAAAGGACAAAAGCGACACCCGCAAAAATGCGGTTCGTCAGTTTATAATTTTGCATTTCTTTCTCCGAATTCATAAATTTACGATTCTACCGATAATCTCCATCGCTTTACGGGCGGATTCGTCCCAGCTAAATTTTTCCGCCCATTTCCTCGCCTGAAGAGCCAATTGATTTCTTTTTTGTTCGTTTTCCAACAGTTGAATCATTTCGTTTGCCAGGCCATTTATATCACCGTAGCGATATAAAACACCTGTTTTGCCGTCGACAACGGAATCACGCAGTCCCGGTGAATCGGCAGCAATAACGGGAACTGCACACGCATTGGCTTCGATAACAGTCAATCCCCACCCCTCTTTCGGGGATGGATTGACAATCAGCCAGACGCGGTTCAACAATCTCACTTTTACTTCGTGGGACACATAGCCCGTAAATTCCACCCGATCCCGAAGCCCCAGCACCTCTGCTCTGCGCTCCAATTCACAACGATAATCACCGTCACCAATAATCAACAATCTTATTTCCGGTAATCGTTCTTTAACCAAAAGCAGTGCACGAAGCACATGTTCAACGCTTTTGTATTTCTTTAATCGTCCCAAATAGCCGATCAATGGTGTTGTACTTTTTTCTTTTGCAAGCACCTGGTAACGCGCAATGTCCACCGCATTTTGTAAAAGATCAATTTGAGATCGAATGCCCATTTCCTTCAGCTCGCTGCGCGTGCTTTGCGAAACCGCAGCAAAAGGGGTATTTCTGTAAACGAGCGGCACCAGTTTTTCCGAATAATAAACA
>JAACEJ010000125.1 GCA_011682565.1 Actinomycetota bacterium
CGAAGCGATCTTTATAAAACAGCACGTTAGTCGACATCCAGATTGCTTCGCTTCGCTCGCAATGACACTTTAGGACTTTTTACGAGTTACTCATAAATAAAAGGTCAATTATTATCACTTAGCCGGAGGCTTGTCATTGTTCACGTTATTTCTGCTTCTTGTTATCATGGTTTTCATTGTTCTTGCGACTTCAAAGTTTCACATCCATCCGTTTCTTGTCTTGTTACTTTCCGCCCTTTTTATGGGATTATTTGCCGGCCTTGACTCCGATGCAGTTATCAAGGCCATTGCCGGGGGATTTGGCGGTACATTAAAAAGCATCGGCATTGTTATCGCCTGCGGCACCATCATCGGTACTTTTCTTGAAAAAAGCGGTGGCGCAAAAAAAATGGCGGAAACGGTTTTGCGCCTCGTAGGTGAAAAGAATTCACCGCTGGCGATGAGCATCACAGGATATATCGTCTCGATTCCGGTTTTCTGTGATTCGGGATTTGTTCTGCTTTCAGCGCTCAATCGCGCGTTGTCAAAACGCACCGGCCGTTCACTGGCCGTGATTGCCATTGCCCTGTCCACCGGCTTGTATACAACCCACGTTTTCGTCCCGCCAACGCCCGGACCACTGGCCGCCGCTGCAAATATCGGTGCGGACATTGGCCTTGTCTTGATTTTCGGACTGGTTGTTTCTATCCCCACTGCTGCCGCGGGTTTATTTTGGGCAACATGGTTTTGTAAACGTTTCACAATTATTCCGCAGGAAGAAATGGCACAGTTTGAAGAGGCTGAAATGCCCGGTATCACACTGGTTTTCGCCCCTCTTGTTGTACCCATTATTCTCATTGCCTTAAAGTCTGTTGCAGACTATCCGACATTGCCATTTGGAGAAGGAACTCTCAAATCCGCTTTTGATTTCATCGGCAACCCTATTATTGCGCTTTTACTTGGCGTTTTTATTTCGTTTCTTTTGCCCGCAAAGAAAGACCAAAATGTCTTTTCCGGCTGGGTCGGCGAGGGCCTGAAGAATGCCGGAACCATTATTCTGATCACCGGTGCCGGTGGGGCATTCGGCAGCGTGCTTAAAGCGACTAACGTCGGCACGTACCTCGGCGACACCTTGTCGCATTGGCAATTGGGGATTTTCCTGCCGTTCATTATTTCCGCTGCGCTAAAAACGGCTCAAGGATCGTCGACCGTGGCGCTCATTACCACATCCGCCCTGGTCGCTCCAATGCTCGGAGCCATGGGGTTCGAAGCGCCGCTGGCCAAAGCACTGGTTGTTCTAGCTATCGGCGCCGGAGCAATGACCGTTTCCCACGCAAACGACAGCTATTTCTGGGTGGTAAGCCAGTTTTCCGACATGGACACACCAACCGCCCTGCGCTGTCATTCCATGGCGACCCTCATCCAGGGGGTAACGGGTATTGTATCCATTGCAATTCTTAATTTGATTCTATTGTGATTTCAACAAATCTATGCGTTTCGGTCAATCGATCTGACGTCAAATTGTTTTGCCGTTAATTATCTTGTCCTTAATTATTTTGTCCTTTTTTTTCTAAGAATCAAGTTTCTTACAAGTAACGAGAAAGCAAGTTCGTTATTTTGAATCCGTTGGAGATGTTTAAAATGAAGACAGCAATGAAATTCATTATTCATTTGATCATAATATTTCTTTTGTTAACAAGCTGTGCTGAAAAGGATAAAATAGATTTATCCAAATTAAAAAAAGCGACTCGTGCAGAATTAACCACTGTTTACTCGCCAGGCGATACAACTTATCGGGATATTCGATTGGAAAAAATTCGTAAAGGCCGGGATATGAGTTACGCGATGCCGGAGTACAAATCTTTGCACGATTGGGAGACGAGGGCGGCAAAATTAAAAAAGCATATTTTCATCGCAAACGGTTTGTGGCCCATGCCGGAAAAAACACCTCTTCATGCCAGGGTTTATGACAAAATCGAACACAAGGATTATTCGGTTGAAAAAGTGTATTTCGAAAGTTATCCCGGATTTTATGTAACCGGAAATTTGTATCGGCCTGTGGGGAAAACGGGCCCGTTTCCCGGCATTATCTCTCCCCATGGACATTGGCAAAACGGGCGTCTGGAGAATTCGGAAAAGGCTTCGGTCCCCGGTCGATGCATCAATTTTGCCAGGCAGGGTTATGTTATTTTTTCCTACGACATGGTAGGATACGAGGACAGCAAGCAAGTGTCGCATCATTTTGCCGATACAAAAATGCATCAACTCTGGGGTATCAGTCTTATGGGCTTGCAGTTGTGGGACAGTATCCGTGCCCTGGATTTTATCACTTCCCTGGCCGATGTCGATACTTCGCGTATCGGTTGCACAGGCGCGTCCGGCGGCGGTACGCAGACTTTTATGGTAACGGCTGTGGACGATCGCATCAAAGTCGCAGCGCCGGTGAATATGATTTCTGCACATTTCCAGGGTGGATGTTTGTGCGAAAATGTGCCCGAACTGCGATTAAACACTTTTAATGTAGAAATCGGTGCGCTCACCGCTCCGCGGCCATTGCTTATGGTTTCGGACACCCACGATTGGACGAAAAACACGCCCACGGTCGAGTATCCCATGATGCGCAAAATTTACGACTTGTACAATGCAGATGAAAAGCTAAAATACGTTCAGTATGATTTTCCCCATAATTATAACAAGACAAGTCGCGATGCGGTTTATGCCTGGTTTGCCAAATGGCTGCTGCACGATGATGATGCGGAAAAATATAAAGAGAAAACATTTACGGTTGAAGCACCGGAAAACCTGTTGAATTTTTCGGACAAGAACCCTCCGCCCGGTGAAATGAATGAAGAAAAACTGACCGAATATTTAAAAGGCCTTTATAATAACCAATTGGTGGCATATTGGCCCAAAGACAATGATCAGCTTAAAAAAATTCGCGAGGTTTACGGCACAGCTTTGCAGGATATTCTCGATGTGGAAATTCCGGAAAATGTAGAAACGCATATTGTCGGACAGTCGACGGCTGGTGGTTTTGCGGTTACACAGCTTTTAATTTCAAGGGCCGGTCAAAAGGATTGGATTCCCGCCATTTTTTATCAGCCTGTTCGGGCAAACGGCAGGGCCGTGCTCATCGTGCATCCGCAGGGAAAAGCTGCATTGGCCAAAGAAGGATCGACGCAGCCAATAGATTTGGTCGCGGCTTTGTTGAAAAAGGGTTGCTCCGTTCTGGCGATTGACGCATTTAAAACTGGTGAGCATACGCTCCCGGCTTCCATGAAAATGCGCGATGAAAGTATTTCTCATTACACGACATTTAATAAAACGGATTTGCAGGAAAGGATACAGGATATTGCGACTGCGGTCGGGTTTCTGAATAAAAAATTAAAAGTTAGTTTGATTGGATTGGAGAAGGCCGGTCCATGGGCATTGCTCGCGGCTGCTGTCATTCCGCATCTCAGCGCTGTTGTTGCCGATGGGGCGCATTTGGATATCCAAAATGAACACGTTTTGTTGCAGGATTTTTTTACGCCTGGATTGGCCAAAGTGGGGGGGATGCTCACTGCAGCGGCGCTCGTCTCTCCAACCCGGTTATATTATTTTAATGCGCCGGAAAATATTTCATCGGATAAAATAAAGGCTGTTTACAAATTGGCCGGGAAACCTGGCAATGTTTTGATTTCCCGCGAAAATTTCTCTGAGAAGAAATTGGAAAAGATTCTTTTTTAATCCGATTTACTGTTGGAAGATTATGAAATAATAAAGCCCCCAAAACGCGGGGGCTCTTGATTAATGACATTTTCGGATTTTTTACGAACGGCTCATTAATGTATCTCGATTTCTTTCGGTTTGACTTTTTCAGCTTTTGGAAGTGAAAGAGTCAGGACACCATTTTTAAGATTTGCTTTGATTTCTTTGTCTTTGACATCAGCCGGTAAACTAAAGGAACGGCTGAAATTTCCATAGACACGTTCCATATAATATTTATCCTGATCTTTTTTCTCGTTTTCATATTTGCGTTCACCGCTGATGGTCAGGACACCATCTTTGAGAGAAATTTTAACATCTTCTTTTTTCAGGCCGGGGAGATCGGCAGAAATTTCAAATGCATCTTTTGTTTCTTTAATGTCCATTCGCGGTGTCCAGACAACGGAATCGTCTTCCCTGAATTGTGGTGATGTTAAAAAATTGTTCCATACATCATCAAGGAAATGGTCCAAACCCCGATAGGAATCGAGAGCCGTGTTTCTGTTATCTCGTTTTACTAACCACATAATGCACCTCCTTTTTGGATTGTATATTATAAATTGTGAGCATTTCAATTACGCCCGGAGCTTTAACAAACGGCGTGCCAAAAAAACAGGGGAAGGGCTTTAGTTTAATCAAGACAATCAGTTAGGTGTATTTTGTGAGATTTTAGCGAAATTGTAATGTCTGTCATCTGTCTGACATGGTAACGAATGTGACTGACATGATGACAGTGAACTGCCTAAGCATACTTTCTAAAAAGGATTCTGAATGACACAGGAATTGATTATTTAATTAACCACTGCTGCAAGCATCGGCTTTTTACACTTTTCGTCCTTGGACCGTGTGAGCCGCTCATCTCCTTATTGATGTACCCGGGGGAATGATTTTATTGTCCGGCCTGGCTATTCAGTTTTTGGGGTTATAAACGGAGAAGCTGCCGGGATGCTGATTTAATCGCTTCTATTGAACGAAACGATCGGGGACAAACAAAAAGGCAAAACTGTCGATTTCAAAAGCAAGAATGAACCGCTTTTTTTAACACACCTGCACCGATACAGTAAATCTTTTTAACGATAACAAACGCGGCGTGTCATTCAGCAGGAATCTTGTCGGGACAACGCCACAGACCATATTTTCTTTGCTTAATTGCATGTCCAACAAGATTCTTCCAGAATGACGTGATCGGCTAAAACGCAAATAGCTGGGGATTACAATTCGCCAAGAATTTTTTCATAGAGTTGTTTTAATGGAATTCCTTGCTCGCCGGCAATTTTTTTCATGTCCTCAAATTCCGGCATCACGTTGACCGTCCGACCATTCAATTCAGATTTTTTGACCCGAATTGCCCCCAAAGATGTTTCAATTTTATCAATCATCCGTTTTAATACGGCGCGTTTTTCTCTTCTCATCCTTACACCGATCGAAGTTGTTTCCGTGAAAATAATATCGAGCAACTTGTTCGTGTCTTTTTCATTTGCCAGCACGGTGAGCAAAATCCCCGGCCGGCTTTTTTTCATCAGCGTATTTGTCAAAAATACATCCAGGGCACCGGCTTGCAGCAGCTTTTCCATGACATGCTCATAAAGTTGCGGATTCATGTCATCAATGTTCGTTTCGATGACCTGAACTGTTTCCGCTTCATTTCTAACTTTTTCATTCCCAAGATAAACTCGTAGGACGTTAGGCTGCGGCAAGTCTCTGCTGCCCGCGCCATAACCAATGGAATTCGTGATCATATCCGGCATCTCTCCGAATCCTTCGGCGAGGGTGGCAATGATCGCTGCACCTGTTGGCGTAACCAATTCAGCCTGACTATCCGTATTGTAAATGGGGATGCCTTTCAGGATTTCGGCTGTTGCCGGCGCAGGTACCGGAAATGTTCCGTGTGAAAACGTAACGTAACCGGAGCCGACATTTAAGCGGGAACTGTAGATTTTTTCGATGCCGAGCAAGTGCAACGCCGCAAGTGCGCCGACAACATCGATGATGGTATCGATTGCTCCCACTTCGTGGAAATGGACTTTTTCAATGGGCATGTTGTGGATTTTCGTTTCTGCTTTTGCAATTGCAAGAAAAATATCTTTTGCTTTTTGCTTCATGACTGCCGGAAAATCCGATTGATCGACGATTTTATTCAGATGGGAAAGATGGCGGTGCTGATGTTCTTCCTCATAAAGGACATTAAATTTTGTCGAAGCGATATTTTGTTTGACAACTTTTACCGCTTGAATTTCAAAATTATCAAGCCGGAGTTTTTTCAGCTCCTCATTCAATTTATCGAATTCCAGACCGGCATCCAGTAAAGCGCTGAGAATCATATCGCCGCTGATGCCGGAAAAACAATCGAAATATGCAATTTTCATTTATATTACCTGTTTATGAGAGACGCAAAATACCCGGCCCCAAATCCGTTATCAATATTGACGACGGTGACGCCGGGGGCACATGCATTCAACATTGTTAACAGCGGGCCGATGCCGTTGAAACTGGCACCGTAGCCAACCGAAGTGGGCACAGCGATCACTGGCTTGTCCACCAGCCCGGCCACAACCGACGGCAGCGCACCATCCATTCCCGCAACGACAACCAGCACATTGGCCTTTTCTATTTTATCTTTTTTGTTGAGCAGACGATGCAATCCGGCCACACCCACATCGTACAGACTTTCCACGTGATTGCCCATAACTTTGGCCGTCACAACCGCTTCCTCGGCGACGGAGATGTCCGACGTGCCGGCAGTCATGACCAATATGGTTTTATCGTGTTTAATCTTTGTTTCTTTCCCTTGATACGGAATAACAATCGTTCGGGCAAGTTCATTAAATTCGGCATTCACGCGCGATTTTTTTATCTCCTCGTACATTTGCCTGTTTGTGCGGGTAGCCAGAACGACGTTTTGCTCGGCCAGTTTTTCCATTATTTTGACGGCCTGTTCCGTGGTTTTGTTTTCACAAAAAACCACCTCCGGAAATCCTTTACGCAATGCCCGATGGTGATCCAATGTGGCAAATCCCAAGTCTTCAAAAGGAAGTTTACTCAAATCCTGCAGTGCGGTTTCAATTGAAGCCTGACCGCTCTGAACGCTCTGCAGGATCGCTTTGATTTTATCCTTGTGCATTGATTAAAGCGTTTAACGCCCCACTTTTAAATTCCTGATAGTCCAACTCTTGAAAACCAATTTCCCCAAACCTGTTTTTTATTTCAAAGAGATGATTTTTTATTTTATCCAAATCCGGTTTGTTAACTTCTATTCGCGCTTTTGTTCCGAAATGGCGTACACGCAGTTCCCGGATACCGAACCCTTTGAGATAATCCTCGGCCTCTTCAATTTGCGCCAGTTTTTGCACCGTCACCGGATTGCCATAAGGAATTCTGGAAGCAAGACACGGGCTGGCGGGTTTATCCCAGACATCGAGCTTGAGCCGCTTCGCCAATTCGCGAATATCGCTCTTGGTGAATCCGGCATCACGCAACGGGCTTTTGACCTGCTGTTCATCTGCCGCTTGCAATCCGGGGCGAAAATCTCCGAGATCGTCAATGTTTGTTCCGTTGGCAATATATCGAATATTCTTCTCCTGCGCAACCTGGAAGAGTTTGTGATACAATTCGGATTTGCAAAAGTAGCACCTGGTTGACGGATTTTTTATATAGTTTTCATCGCTCGTTTCTTCCGTGTTGATTATCATCATTCTTGTGCCAAAATCTTTGGCCATCTGTTTCGCCTCGGCAATTTCTTTCCTGGGTACGGAAGCGGAATCTGCCATGACTCCAATGACCTGATCCCGCAAAACTTCACCGGCAACCTTGAGGAGCAAAGTGCTGTCAATGCCCCCGGAGTAGGCAATAATAAGCGATTCGTATTCCCTGATCTGATCTTTTAGTTTCATATACTTTTGTTCAATATCATCCATTTCATTCCTCTATAGAAAGATAATTTTACAATGGCAAGTAATTGTTCAAATACAAAACTTCTACTAAAAAATCAAGTGTTTTTCAGAGGAAGAGGATTCGGATATCGCAGAAAAAGGATTTGAAGAACGCTTTGCAATTAATAAACAAAGGCGCTTTTTTTCATCAAATCTTCATCATTTTATTTTATACTTGTACTTAAGAAATGATATTCGATCGAAAGACTGAAAGGAGATGCTATTATGGAAAAGAACAAAAAGGATATCCGACAACTTCATGTGGAACTGGACCATGTGCTGAACGATGCAGAGCATTTTTTAGTAGACCTTAAAGGCGAAAAGAATAAAAAAGGTCTGGTTAAAAAAGATATTCGCAATTTGAAAGAACATTTACAACGACTGGTTTCGCATTTGACGAATTTAGAAGAGCAAAGTGCCGATTGAATGTTTGCTCATTGCTCTTTGGTCTTTGCCGATATTTTCCAGACGGCATCG
>JAACEJ010000126.1 GCA_011682565.1 Actinomycetota bacterium
GCCCATTCGATTGAATTTTTCAACGATCTGGAGTTGGAGATTTCCATCGAGTTGGGAAGAACAACAATGGTTCTCAAGGATATTTTAAAGTTAAGTAATGGTAGTGTCGTCGAGTTGGACAAGTTTGCCAGCGAATTTGTTGATGTTTACGTGAACAATAAAAAATTTGCCGAAGGTCAGGTTGTCGTTGTCGATCAGAATTTCGCCGTTCGAATAACGAATTTGATTTCTTCCGATGAAAAATTAGCCTCGGTTGCAAACTAGGCTTTGGCTGAAGAATTTAATTTTGGTGAAAAGTTATATGATAAAAGCAAATAAGAAAAAGTGGGCGGTCGTCATCGTTTTTGTTCTTTTATTATTGCTAACAATGACGATGATTTCTTTTTCAGGAGACGCGGGGAACCAGGTACCAGGTAACGTTCAAGGCGGTGACGCTCAAGAGCAGATGCCCTCACAGTTTAGCTTTTCGCACGCCGTCGTCCGAACCATTGCGGCGCTCATTTTTGTCATTGTCCTTTTATTTGCGTTTGTATATGGCGTCAAGTGGTTGCAAAATAAAACGAACCTGGCTCGCAATGCTTTCCAGATAATGAGTGTTGTTTCCAGTTTATCGCTCGGTCCCAAAAAGGGCGTTTATTTGATCAAAGTTGTTAACCGGCTGCTCGTGGTAGGGTTGACTGATGGTAATATTTCATTGCTCGCTGAACTGGACAAGGATGAGGCACAAATTGTAAACCAGAACTCGACCAAAAACCCGAAACCGTTTGCCTCTGCACTTGCCGCACAGTTGTCGAATTTTGGTGGATCAAAATGAAGAAAATGTTGCAATTGATAATAACGGGCGAACGAAAAATAAAACTCCCGGCCTGTTTCGCTTTTATGCTTGCCCTGTTTATTATCCCCGGAAAAGTTATGGCCATTCCCAAAATATCGATTGGCATCGACCAGGCTTCCAAACCAGGTGATGTTGCTGTTACCCTGCAGATTTTGCTGCTTCTGGCAATTCTTTCACTTGCCCCGGCGCTAATTATTATGGTTACCTCTTTTACCCGCGTAACCATCATTCTTTCGTTTTTAAGGCACGCTCTCGGAACCCAGCAAGCGCCGCCTACTCAGGTCATGGTTGGCTTGTCCATCTTTCTGACCGTCTTTATCATGGCGCCGGTGTGGCAGAATATTAACACGGAAGCGATACAGCCTTATATGAAAGAACAAATCAGCCAGAAAGAAGCTTATAAAAAAGCTTTACAGCCGTTGCGCGAATTTATGTTCAGGCAGACGCGTGAGAAAGACCTTGCGCTCTTTGTGAACATGGCAAAAATGGAAAAGCCCGATTCGCAGGATGAGATTCCGACGTATGTTTTGATACCGTCGTTCATCATCAGTGAGTTCAGAATTGCTTTCCAGATTGGCTTTTTGCTGTATGTTCCGTTTCTCATGCTGGACATGGTCATCTCCAGTGTGCTGATGGCCATGGGAATGTTAATGCTGCCGCCAATTATGATTTCGCTGCCTTTTAAACTCATTTTATTTGTACTGGTTGACGGCTGGTATCTGATTGTCGGTTCGATCGTTGCAGGATTCAGGTAAGGAGAATTTCATGTCGCAGGAAATGGTATTACAAATCATTAACAAAGCAATTATAACAACGCTGATGGTATCCGCACCATTGCTTATTGCGGGATTGGTTGTCGGTCTGATCGTCGCTATTTTTCAGGCTGTTACGCAAATCCACGAAATGACGTTGACATTTATCCCCAAGATTCTGGCGATCTTTATCACGCTCATTATTTTATTGCCATGGATGCTCGGCAAATTTATTTCGTTTTCCACACAGATTTTCAACAGCATTCCAACGTTTAGCCGGTAATGCAAACTATTCTGGAGCTATACGCTTTTTGCGATGTTTGGCATAAATCAAAATGAAATCGTTCTTTTTTTGTTGGTTTTCGCGCGGATTTCTGCTGCTCTTGCGGTTTTCCCAATACTCGGATCGAACAGCGTTCCGCTTTATACGAAGATAGGTTTGGGTTTGTTTTTAAGCTTTTTAATTATGCCTGTGGTGGCAAACACAACGCTGCCACAACATTTGGCGACCGCTGTTATTATTTTTAATGTTGGTAAAGAAATTATTGTCGGGCTTTTGATGGGCTTTATTTCCACATTGTTATTTGCCGGTATCGAGATCGCCGGAACATTAGCCGGTATGCAAATGGGTTTTGGAATTGTCAACGTAATCGATCCGCAAACACAGCGACAGGTTTCCATTATCAGTCAGTTCCAGATTTTGATGGTCTCTATGATTTTCCTGATCATCGATGGGCATCATTTCCTGCTCAGCGGACTGAATCAAAGTTTTGAAGCAATTCCGCCTATGGCGGCTCATTTTCGTTCTGTTATTTTTGACATAAATATGAGAATGATGGCAAATGTTTTTGTTGCTGCAATTAAGGTCGGTGCTCCGGTCATCGTTGCTTTGCTGCTTACCAGCTTTGCCCTGGGATTGATCGCACGTGCCGTGCCGCAAATGAATGTTTTTATTGTGGGATTACCGTTAAAAGTTGCTATCGGATTGATGACACTCGCTTTTTCATTACCTTTTGTTACGCGTCTTTTTGAAAAAATGTTTATTCAGTTTCGGGTGGATTTTTTCACGCTAATCAGAGCAATGTCACCGTGAGATATTAGAAATGGCCGAGGAATCTTTTCAGGAAAAAACAGAGCGCGCAACACCCAAGCGCAGGCAGGAAGCAAGGGAGAAGGGAAATGTCCCCCGTAGTATGGAGGTCAATTCGGCAGCCATTCTGCTCATTGTCAGTCTTGCATTTCTGTTTTTGGGAAACCACTTGTACAGGAACCTGCTGGCAATTATGGCAAAGGTTTTGGGACATCTGGATTCCATTTCAATTACAACCGCAAGTTTTCCGATGTTGATGAGAAATGGTGGAATTGCTTTTACAGGTCTCGTGGGTCCGATTCTGTTGAGCATCATCGTTGCCGGCGTTGTCTCAAATATCATTCAGTCGGGACTCGTTTTTTCCGGCCATTCCATTGAACCCAAGCTGGAAAAAATCAGCCCTGCCTCTGGCTTCAAGCGGTTGTTTGCTTTGCGTTCTCTCGAAGAACTGGTCAAGAACATACTCAAAATGTTCATTATCGGTTACATCGGGTATGTTACTTTACGCGGTGAGCAAAGTCACTACCTGGATCTTGTCGATCAGGATGTTGCGCAAATACTGGCGTTTGTTGCAACCATCAGTTTAAAGTTGTGTGTCCGTGTTGGTGTTGTTTTCATTTTTCTTGCTATCCTGGATTTCGCCTATCAAAAATACGAGTATGAAAAAAATCTGAAAATGACCAAACAGGAAATAAAAGATGAATATAAGCAAATTGAAGGTGATCCGTTAATCAAATCGCGGATCAGGAGTTTACAGAGAGAACGGGCGCGTCATCGGATGTTCACGGATGTTCCTGAAGCCGATGTCGTCATTGTCAACCCGACGCATGTTGCCGTGGCCATGAAATACGATCCGGAAAAAATGTCGGCGCCCAAAGTGGTCGCCAAAGGAATGCGTAAGATAGCGGAAAGAATCAAACAGCTTGCGCGGGAACACAATATACCCATAGTCGAGCGTCCGCTTGTAGCCCGCATGCTTTACAAATCAGCGGATGTCGGCGATGAAGTACCTGCCGATCTTTATCAATTGGTTGCTGAGATTTTGGCTCACGTTTATCAAATGAAGAATAAAATTTAAGCCGAGTTAGGAGTAGCATCACATGCCCAAAGGTTTTAATTTATCCTTTTTATCACGGAACGCTGATGTTGCATTGGCGCTGAGTGTCATTGGAATACTTATCGTCATGCTCATTCCCGTGCCAACCGCAGTGATGGATTTTCTGTTGGCAGTGAATGTTGCCTTGGCCTTGCTCATTTTGCTCGTTTCAATGTACATCACCAAGCCGCTGCAATTTTCCGTGTTTCCGGGCATGTTGTTAATTATTACCATTTTTCGTCTTTCATTGAACGTGGCCACAACACGGCTCATTCTTGGCGACGCTTATGCCGGCAAGATGATTTCAGCTTTTGGGAACTTTGTCGTAAAGGGCAATTATGTTGTTGGCTTTATCATTTTTCTGATTTTGGTTATTATCAATTTTATCGTCATTACCAAAGGTGCCGGCCGAGTGGCTGAAGTTGGTGCCCGCTTTACTTTGGATTCCATGCCCGGTAAACAAATGAGTATTGATGCCGACCTGAATGCCGGCGTTATTGACGAGATCGAAGCACGACGGCGCCGTGATGAAATCTCCCAGGAGGCAGATTTTTACGGTTCAATGGATGGTGCCAGCAAGTTCGTTCGCGGTGATGCCATTGCCGGCCTCATCATTACCATGCTCAATATTGTTGGCGGATTTATCGTTGGCGTCGCACAATTGCACATGGGCTTTAACCAGGCTTTGACTACTTATACCCGTCTCACTATTGGTGACGGGTTGGTTTCGCAGATTCCGGCGCTTATTATTTCAACGTCTGCCGGTATGATCGTTACACGGGCTGCCTCCGATTCGAATTTTGGGCAGGATTTATACAAACAGCTCTTTTTTAATTCCAGGGTTGCTTATATCGCAGCGGGTGTTTTATCGCTTTTGGCAATTACCCCCGGTTTACCTTTTGTCCCGTTTGTGATGCTTGCAACCGGTATGGGTGCCGTTGGATATGTCATTAAAGAACAGCCTGCGGAAGCCGATGAGCCCGAGAAGGAAATCGGCGAGGAACCCGAGAGAGAGGATGATATTCAGTCCTATTTGCGCGTGGAACCGCTGGAACTTGAAATCGGCTACAATCTCATTCCACTGGTGGATATCGAACAACAAGGCGATTTACTTTCGAGGATTAACCAAATCCGAAAACAATGCGCTATGGATTTGGGGGTTATTATTCCTCCGATCCGCATCCGTGATGATATGCGTCTTCAGCCGAACGAGTATATTATGCTCATTAAAGGAAATGAGGTTGCACGCAACAGTTTAATGCTGGGGTATTATCTTGCTTTAAATCCGGGCATTGAAAAAGAAGAATTACAGGGCGTGAAGGTCAAAGAACCCGCTTTTGGTTTGCCTGCTGTTTGGGTCAAAGGAGACGAAAAGGAAAAAGCCGAATTAATGGGTTATACACTGGTGGCACCGGCAGCAGTCCTGGCTACTCATTTATCAGAGCTGCTGAGAATTCACGCCGCACAGATCATCACCCGCCAGGACGTTCATGATTTGTTGGAAAATTTGAAAAAGGATCAGGCCGCTCTTGTGGATGAGTTGATCCCGGATATTTTGTCAACCGGTTCTGTGGAAAAGGTTCTTAAAAACTTGTTGAGTGAAAGAGTGTCGATCCGTGATCTTGGAACAATCATGGAAACCCTGGCCGAGCATATTCATGAATCCAAAGACCTCGATTTATTGGCCGAGCATGTGCGGCAAGCACTCAGCCAGTCTATCATTATGCAATACCAGGATCGTGACGGCAGAGTGAATGCACTGACACTGGACCCGGATTTGGAACAGATGCTGAACAATGCTTTGGCTGAAGCAAAGAAATCCGGAATTGCCGGTACACAGGCGCTTGGCTTTTACTTGTCGACTGATGTTTTGCAAAAATTGCTGTCGGCATTGTCCGAGGTGATTAACCAAATGGAAGCAGAAGGCCGTCAGCCGCTCATCATTACATCACCATCTCTGCGGCCTTATTTGCGCAAACTTGTTGAACCTATATTTAAAACGCTCAGCATATTATCGTACGCTGAGATTCCCGCTCATATTGAAATTCAAACAACCGGAATAGTGAGGATAGACAATGAGGGTTGAACGATTTAAAGCTGCGACCCTGCGGGGTGCAATGAAAGCAGTCAAAGAAAAACTCGGCGAGGATGCGGTGATTTTGCATTCAAAATCTACAGACGATACGGTCGAAATTATCGCCGCAGTGGATGAACCCCAAAGAGAGTTGCAAAGCATTACGCCTGCGGAGAATCAAAAAGGTGTGCTCACTGAGGTGGGCACTTACAGCCGTAAAGTGAGGGCTGCAACTGTCCCAAAGAAGACGAAAGTGAAAAGAATGCCCGAGATGGAGCCTGCAGCAATAGGAAAAAGTGGAAAAACTCACGGCAAAAGCGGGCATAATGGCTACAGCAAAATTTCCGCTGACGGTTTTTCTGGTGAGAATTCTCTTCCCGAAGACGGGAATGGCAAAGCGCACGAGTGCACAGAGGGTGCAGAAGATTTTGAAAAAACTGTTCGGCGCGCCGAAGAATTCAGCAAAATCCTTCATAAAGAGATGTCTTTTATGGAGCATCAGAGGCAACTCTGGCTGCAATCGCAGGCCAATCTGGACAAGCTTCGAAAAGAGATTGCAGAATTGCGCCAGTCCATGTTACAGCAGGAACTGGCCTCTTTGAAAGAAAAAGCCGAGTTGATGAAGAAACAAAAAATCGCCAGGAAAGCAGGCCCCCGACCGTCCGGTACCGGAAATCGTGAGCAGTTCTATCGGGAATTAACAACCCACCTGGAAGGGCGGGGGATTCCCAAAAATTTGATCCGAACAATCATTAAAAATGTCAGGGCCGGGGTTACTGCCCGGAAATTGAACCTGAACACCAAGTCGGGGATGAGAGGGTTGAAGGACATTTTGTCGCAAGAGATTATGAAAATGATTCCCGTTTCCAATCTGGAAGAAGGAAGGTCGAATAAACAACGAGTCGTTGCTCTGGTCGGACCTCCGGGAGCCGGGAAAACAACGACCGGCCTTAAATTGGCGATAAAAAATTCCCTGATTCAAAATAAAAAAGTTGCGATGATGCTTGTGAGTGATTCCGTTAGCGCGACAGCGAAGCATTTGGAATTACTGGCAAAAGCCGCCAATTTGCCGCTGGCAGTTGTAGAAACTCCAGAGGACCTTGTTGCTGCGATCAAATCAAATTCGGACAAAGACATGATCGTTATCGACTTTGCCATGAGAAAAGCCAGAGATAAGAGTGGAATACCCGAATTACATACTTTTCTGAAAGCAGCTTCTCCCGGTGAGACGCATCTGGTCATTCCAATGACTTTGCAACCGGATAATGCGGTCAAGGTGGCAAATGTGTTTAAAACGGTGCATTTTAATCACATTATTCTTTCCAAGATTGACAAGATGCAAAACCTGGGTGGCATGCTGAAATTATTCCACGCGACGGGCAAGCCGCTATCATATTTGTGTAACGGTACCTCAATACCGGATAATATCGAACCCGCTGTCGCAGAAAAACCACCACGAATGATTTTGAAAGGATGAAAAGAATGATTGAACAGGAACGTCGAATTAAAGAGTTGATGGCTCTGAAGAACTCGGGCAATTGTCCTGTTATCGCGATTACCAGCGGCAAGGGTGGTGTGGGTAAAACGAATATCGCCGCAAATCTTGCCATTGCACTCGCTGAAAAAGGGGAAAAGGTACTGGTTGTGGATGCGGATACCAACTTTGCCAATGTCGATGTGCTGTTGGGATTGGCGCCCAAATTTACATTATTAAATTATGTGCTCGACGATCTGCCCATTCAAAAGATTTTAATGAAACATGAATCAGGAATTGATGTGATTCCAAACAGTTCCGGCAGCAGTGTCTGGAAAAACATGGATCAGGTCATCAAACTAAAGTTATTTGAACTGCTTTACCGGATGAGAAAAAAGTACGATTACATCATATTAGATACTGCTGCCGGATTATCTCCGTTGACTATTGATCTTGCGACCCAGGCAAACCAGATTTTGATCGTAACGACAGCCGAACCCACGGCCATTTCCGATACATACGCAATGATCAAAGTTTTGGATTCAGTGCAGCAGGACTTGTCCATCGATCTGCTGCACAATATGGTGACATCAGCCACGGAGGTGACGGATGTTTACCAGCGCCTGTCCCTGGTGTTGCAGCACTTTTTAGACATAACCATTGGCATTGCCGGCTATATCGAACTCGATGATAAAGTACGCCAGGCTATACAACAACAGATTCCGGTATTGCTTTCATTTCCTGATTCTCCGGCAAGTTTGAATATTCACAATATTGCCGAG